>NZ_JBMQOC010000081.1:0-33054 GCF_053550995.1 Parapedobacter sp. | reverse complement strand
TCCATCTCGGTGCCATCGGGCCGCACGCGCAGCACCCCACCGCCGAGCATGGTCAGCTTGGTGCCGGCACGATCCGTCGCATGATGGAAGCCGAAATCGCCCACGGCAATGTATATCCAGCCATCGATACCCAGTTGGATGCCGTTGGTGGCATGGTCGGTACCCCGCTCGGCAAGGTAGGTGGGGTTACTCAAGCCGGTAATCAGCGGCTGTGCAGCACTATCGGCCACCCCGTCGTTGTCGTTATCTTCAAATACGATCAGGTCCATGTTCTCGGCTTTTTCCGTCTCGGCCGAAAAGCGCGTATGCAGCACGAACACTTTATGGCCCATGGCCAGGATACCACGTGGATTATCCACCCTGGCAAATTCGGTATGTGTATCGAGGATGCCATCGCCATTGCAGTCGATGAGTTTAACGATCGCACCGTAGCCCATGTCTTTGCCCAGGGACCCCATTTTGTCTACGCCCACATATACGTCGCCCAGCGCCGAAACAGCCATGCATGCGGGGCTCGGCACCAACGCGGCATCCGCAAACACGCGGATATCCAGGTCTTCCGGCCACTTCAGGCCGGCCGCCAGCGAGTCGGTCATGGCCGTGTACTGGTACGTGGTCGCCGGGTCGCACTTGCGCGTTTCGTCGGTACAGCTCCAAAAGGCTATAACGGCCGTAAGCGCGTAGGCGCCCCACTGAACAGATTTCGTAAGATAGGTTGGCAATGTGTTGGTCAATTTATCCATTTGTTTGTAAAATTCACTTTTAATGCTAGCAAACTTAGATAAAGTTACTAGGTAATGCAACTTCTAATTTGTCGCGTCTAATTTATCGTATTCCGCTCCTCAGCAAAAACTCCCTCAGCGCATCCATGCCCGGATGCCCCACCTTTTCCAAGGTGACGAAAAGCGGGTCGCCCAATCCCGGTGCCGGGTCGTCGGGTCGGGCAATATGCTTACCATGGTACAGGTTGTGCCTATAAAAAGTCCGGGTGGCCTTCCCGTCCGCATAATCAACCGGCGACAGCGCATAGAAAATATTATTAGCGATCAACGTACTGTCGGGATAGCCGTGCCAATTGTCAAAAGCGATCAACGTACTGTCAGCATCGGGATGCCGGTGGGCCGGCACCAACAATACGTTGTTATATATTTTCGTGTTAAAGGTCGGCCCCGGCAGATGGATCACCGGTGAAAAACCGGCATGCTTTCCGGAAACGCGACCGCCATCGTTCACGCTCACGTTATAGCGCACGATGGTGCCGGTGTTGCCCACGCTCGATCGGGGGCTGGCACTCCCGTCGTTGCATACCAATAAAAACCCGCCCTCGTTATCGTGGCTGTAATTGTATTGGATGAGCGTGTTGCGGCAATTCCAATCCGAATCAAAGCCCTGCGCGTCCCACGGTGCTTTGTGATCGCTCACCTCGTTGAATTGGATAACCGTGTTGTCACAGCTCCAGGGCCATATCCCAGCGGCGGCTTCGCCATCGGGCAGCAACCGCGGGCAATCGCGCATCACGTTCCACTCAATCAGTGCCGAATCGCAACCAATGGGCACGATGCCATCACCCGGCACACCTTCCAACAGATTATGGCGGATGACGACAGCAAGGCTGGGATGCCAATTGTCGCGGTTCCAGTATCCGTTGATGAGTATGCCGTTGCGATGGGTACGTTTGATGGTGTTGTGTTCGATGGTGAGCCCTTCATACCACGAGGGGGTATCGCGGCCTCCGTTTTTAACGATGATGCCCGCGCCGCCGCCTTCGTCCTTCACTAGGCTGCCATTGACGTCGTGTATATCCAAATCGCGGAGCGTGATGGCGCGCGCCACGCCGAAGTCCTTAATTTCGACGATGACCCCGGCCCTGCCGGCCTCCCGTTCGGGCCCATGGTTGGAGATATCGAGGCCCGAGAGTTGCCACCCCGATACGTTATAGAGATGTACGGCCGCGAGGAAGCGGCCGTGCGCCTGCAAACGCGGTTTGTACCCTTCACCGTAATTGGCTACCACGATGGGCTGTGCTTCCGAGCCTGCGCCTTGAGGCTTGAGTTGGCCTTCGTAAATGCGGCCCGCGCGGAACAACAAGGTGTCGCCCGGCTGGAAAGTGGCTCGGTTCACGCGGCCGAGGGTCCGCCACGCCCCGATGGAATCCCGGCCCGAGGAGCGGTCGTCTCCATCCCGCGCATCCACATAGTACGTGTCGGCATACGCCCCCCGCACCAGCAGGCAACAAGCCATCCATACATATAATATTCGAATCGTTGTCATACGATACTCCCTGCATTTTTGGGTCATAGATGTGTTTTACGCAACGAACAAAACTAACTATTTCAAATGAATGTCGCCATCACTCGGTCGTGCGCCCACGTAGTATTCCACGGTACCCCCCCCATCCAGCATCGACGATCGGTTGTTGGATAGTGATATCCCATTTTTCTAATGAATGTAAACATGCTATATTTACACCACCACTAAATGTTGATTTTGTAAACGAAGTGTTGATCATAATAACGCGATGAACGATTATCATAATAGAAGGGGCTTTCTTAAAAAAAGCGCACTCGCCACTTTAGCGAGTCTCGTAGGCACCCACGTAATGTTCGCCGAAAACATACCGGCAAAGGTGACACCACTGCCGCTACTAGGTGACCCGATTGATGGAAAAGACCCGGGAATGGTTGTCCTGAGCGATCGTCCGTTGAACATGGAAGCCCCGGCACATCTTTTGGATGACCCGGTGACCCCCGTTGACAAGATGTTCGTCCGTAACAACGGTCTTCCTCCTTCGGAAGAATCAGTCGATCCGTCGGCATGGACGCTCACCATCGAAGGGGAGTCGGCAAAGCAAAAGCGCACGTATACCATTGCCGAGCTTAAACAACGGTTCAAGCACCATACCTATCAATTGGTATTGGAGTGCGGTGGCAATGGACGATCGGGTTATTACCCTCCCGCTTCTGGAAACCAATGGACCCAGGGCGGGATACACTGTGCTGCATGGACGGGCGTAAGGTTAAAAGATATCCTTGCCGATGTAGGACTAAAGGATAATGCCGTTTACATTGGCTATTATGGAAAGGACCTCCACCTGAGTCGCGAAGCTGGGAAAGTCGTTATTTCGAGAGGCGTTCCCATTAAAAAGGCATTGGAAGACGAAACCCTGGTTGCTTGGGCAGTGAATGGGCAGGATATCCCATTGGTCCACGGGGCTCCTCTCCGCTTGGTCATCGGCGGGTGGCCCGCATCCACATCGGGCAAATGGTTACATACCATTTCGGTCCGCAACATCGTACACGATGGACCTAAGATGGGGGGATCTAGCTATCGTGTACCGGTTATGCCCATCCAACCCGGTGAAGAAATCGAAGTCACGGATAAAAACTTCCGTATCATCGAGTCTATGCCGGTGAAGTCGTTGATCAGTCACCCAAAATCCGGCGCCGTCCTCTCCTCCAGCAGGGTGCTTTCGGTAAGGGGCCATGCGTGGGCGGGAGACCTCGAAGTAACAGAAGTCAACATATCGATAGACTATGGCTGCACCTGGCAGAAAGCCAGTCTCAATGCGCCAAAAAATAGGCTTGCCTGGCAGCAATGGTCAGCAAAAATCGATTTCCCCCAAAATGGGTACTACGAAGTATGGGTAAAAGCTACCGATACCAAAGGGGTATCGCAACCGATGGTGATGCCCCAATGGAATCCGAAGGGCTACCTAAACAATGCATGCCACCGAATCGCTGTAAAAGTAGCCGTATCATCATGAACAGATGTAGAGCCATCCGTACAGTAGCCGCATCCTTGCTAATTGCCCTAGGTATTTCCTGCGTATCAGATTTACGAAATAACCAAACGGCTGCAGACACCACTACCACGACTCCTTTGGCGGATACGCTGCATTATGACCCCCACACCGGACTGGTAATTGACACCAACCTGGCCCTCGTAGTGGCCAATTGTTCGGCTTGCCATACCACTGACTTGATCAAAGAAAATCGGTTCACGAGAGACGGGTGGGTAGCCAAAATACGATGGATGCAAAAAGAACAGAATTTGTGGGATTTGGGGAAAAATGAAAAAAATATCCTGGATTACCTGGAAAAATACTACTCGCCGTCAAGCCTCGATGCACGGGCCCAAATGAGGCGCGAACCGCTGAAGGATATACAGTGGTACGACTACCCATAGTGGAGGTGCCCTACGCACCGTTACAGGTGAAGAATTGAAAACATTTAAATCGTATTCGATAGATCGTTTTACGTAATAAGAGATGACAATAAACGTATTAACATTTGGTTCGGTTACAGAGATTTTGGAAAAAGAATTTAATGCCCAGGCCCCCGACACCGATACCCTAGTGGCTCTGCTGATTGAAAAAAACAGTGAGTTGGCCAATCGCAAGCTATTATTGGCGGTAAACCATACGATCATCCAAGAAAACACCTTGCTAAAGGAACATGATGTCGTGGCCATTATGCCGCCCTACTCAGGAGGATAACCGTGGAAAACAACGATCGCTACTCCAGGCATTACAGGCTGAACGGTTTTGGTCACGATGGACAATCAAAACTCCAAAAAGCCAAGATCTTAATCATCGGTGCCGGTGGTTTGGGCTGCCCGACAATGCAGTACCTAGTCGCCGCTGGCGTAGGCACCGTGGGCATTGTAGACCACGACCATATCGAGCTCAGCAATCTTCAACGTCAGGTGTTGTATACTACGAACGACGTAGGTCTACTAAAAACAACTGTTGCCGCTGCAAAACTCAGGCTGCTCAACCCCGAAGTTTCCATACACCAACACCCCCTGTTCTTAGTGGCCGATAATGCCGTTGACCTCATCGAGCCGTATGACGTCGTCGTGGATTGTACGGATAATTTTGCAACCCGGTACCTACTCGCCGATGCCTGCAGGCTTCTAGACAAGCCCCTGGTCTTTGGAGCCATCTATCAATATGAGGGCCAAGTGGCTGTTTTTAATGTAGCCGACGAGAAAGGTGTAAAGACGACGTATCGGCATTTGTTTCCCTCCCCGCCAAGTCCGTTGGATGCTCCCGACTGCAATGCTACGGGCGTTCTTGGGGTATTGCCCGGCATCATCGGCACCCTACAGGCCACCGAAACCATTAAACTACTCACGGGTATCGGACAACCCCTTCACAACAAGCTGATGACCATCAACCTACTTGACAACCGACAATGGGTATTCGATATTCCGCCTACTTTGCCCTACGACGTATTCTTCCCCGCTTCTTTGGAAGCGTTTAAAGCGATCGATTATGAAGTATACTGTGGACTAAAGGCAAGCGCAGTACAACCCATTACCGGGGCAGATTTATTAGCTATCCACCATCAGCCGGATGTGCTTGTCGTGGACGTCAGAAATCCTGAAGAGCTCCCCAAATTGGCATTCAGCCACCTTCAGATCCCCCTTTCAAGATTATCAGAACAATTACATCTATTAAACAAGAAACATATTGTTGTGGTATGCCAATCGGGGGTGCGCAGTTTGGCAGCAGGAACTTTACTCGTTGAGAAAATTGGAAATAGTAGTCAGATAAGTAATTTAATGGGGGGTATAAACTCCCTGGTGCAGGGTAATAATGGATAAAGGGAAAAAGGATATATTTGTTGAAGGTGCTATCGCACCCGTGTTTATTGCGGATCGTATCGCCAAACACGCCTCTAAAAACGGTATTGGCGCCCATAGCATCTTCCTCGGGCAGGTAAGGGCCGATAAAGTAGGAGACAAAACGGTTTCCTCGATCGAGTACTCTTGTTATGGAGATTTGGCCAATGTGAAAATGGCAGAAATAAGGGAATCGATATTTGACAGATACCATTTGACATGTATGCACGTTTACCACAGTTTGGGAACTGTTCATGTGGGTGAAATATGTCTGTTTGTATTTGCCTCATCTGCCCATCGTAGTGCTGCCATCAGTGCTTGCGAAGAAGTCGTTGACCGCCTAAAGAAGGAGTTACCTATCTGGGGGAAAGAGCTATTCGAGGATGAATCACATCAATGGAAAGTAAATACAAACAGAAACCAACCGCAATGACCGACTTGGGTCGCCATTCCGGCACTATCGGACATGTTGCGATCAGTTCACCCGCGAAGACACCGTAATGCGTTCCCCGGCTTTGGTTTGCAAAAAATAGGTATACGTTTCTTGCAGGTCCAACTCCGCTAACTCCTGTTCCGAATGATCAAGGTATTCCTCGGTCCGGATCGGCATCATCAACGGATTGATGGCCTTGTCCGTTAATAGAACGCCGCCTTCTATCGCCAAGGGCACGGGGCTTTTCAGCGGCAGCACGCCATCGTTATGGGCGGTAATGGTGGCCGATGCCAGCGCGTGGTTGTCCCAGTAAATATCCACCTCAAAGGCGCCCCTCGTTCTTAGCCCTTCAACACGACCGCTCGCCCATTTACCCGGCAAAGCAGGCAACAGATGGAGGTATCCGTCGTGCGATTGCACCAACATTTCCGCGATGCCGGCCGCCGCCCCGAAATTCCCATCGATCTGGAATGGCGGATGCGCATCGAACAGGTTGGGGTAAGCGCCCGAGCCGGCATAGGCAGGATCATTCTCCTTCACCAGATGGATCAGCTTCGACAATATGGACAGCGCTTTATCCCCATCGTACAAACGTGCCCAGAGGTTCACTTTCCACCCCATCGACCAACCCGTAGCCTGGTCGCCCCGGCGCTGCAATACGCGCTTTACCGCCTTCGCCAATGTCAAATTTGTACTCGGGGTAACCTGGTTGCCGGGGTGGAATGGGTAGAGGTGCGACACATGGCGATGGTGGATATCCTGGTCTTTGAAATCAAACTGCCACTCCTGGAGCTGGCCGAACGCTCCGATTTGGTAAGGCAGCAACTTTTTGAACTTCGCGGCAATTTCCGGTTCGAGCCCGTCATCGATACCCAGGATTTCCAAGGCTTCGAGATACCGGGCGAAGCTTTCCCGGATGATGGCCATGTCCATGGTCGGGCCGGGGCTCAGCGTGGCGCTTTTCCCTTCACCATATAAAAACCGCTGCTCGGGCGAGTGCCCCACCGGCGTAACCAGGTAGCCCTCATCGTTGGGTATGAGCCAGTCCTTGTAAAAAACCACGGCACCCCGCAGCAACGGGTATACCTCATTTTCCAGAAACAGCGTATCGCCGGTAAAAAGATAGTGCTCCCATAGATGGCTCGTAAGCCATCCGGCGACCATTGGCCAGAATGAACAGGGACATATATCCACCGGATCGGCCTGCCGCCAGATGCTCATGTTGTGGTTCCCCATCCAGCCCTGGCCGCCGTAGATCCTGGAGGCCGCCTCCGCTCCGTTTACCGCCAACTCTTCCACCGCATCGAAAAGCGGCCGATGGCATTCGGAGAGATTGGTTACCTCCGCCGGCCAATAATTCATTTCCAGGTTGATATTCATGGTATAGGCACTTGCCCAGGGTGGTATGATCTTGTCATTCCAGATGCCCTGCAAGTTGAGTGGCTGCCCCCCTTCCCGGGAGCCCGAAATCATCAGGTATCGCCCATATTGGAAAAATAAGGCAACCAGGTCCTCGTCCCCCCCTTTCGCATATTCCAGGATACGTTGGTCTGTCGGTAGCACCGACCGGGGCGACTGTTCGTTCAAACGGAAATCAACGCGATCGAATAGACGCGTATAGTCTTCGATATGGCGCTGGCGCAGGTCATGATAGGTCGAATGCCGTACCTTCGCCATCTGCTGCCCGGTCCTTTCGGCGGCAAGGGTTGGGAACAGGGCCGGGCTGGTCTGGAAATCCTGGAAGCTTGTGGCCGCTGTCAGGTACAACGTAAATTGCTGGACGTCTTTAACCGTGATGGCACCGTCTTCGATGAACATCGCACCCCCCGTGTGTTCAAACGTCACCCTATTCTGGAAATACATCCCCAGCCCGTCCACTTCATCCGCATACAGCACCTGCTTCGCGTGGGGCTTCCGCGACCCGTCCGCATGGAAAATCTCGGGGTATTTCCGCTGGTCACCCACATTTTCCACCTGGTCCAGCGTCCTCCGCAAAACAAATCCGGGCGCGCGCCCATTCAATAGGTAATGGTTCCCCTCCGAAGCGATCTGCATGGTGGGTCCATGCGGCGTGGATAGCCTTATGCTGCCGTTGATCTTACCGGCACCCTCAGCGCTCATCCTGAGCACCAACACCCGGTCGGGATTTGATGTGAATACCTGGCGCTCGTATTTCGTCCCGTTGACGGTATACTCGACCCCGGCAATGGCCTTGGAGATATCCAAATAGCGCCGGAAATGATCCACTTCCCCCCCATACGTGAAATCCAGGAACAAATCGCTCATGGGCTGGTAGCATTCCTGGGCACGCCCCAGCCATTGCTCGCTTATCACTGCCTGCGCTTCGGCATATTTGCCCGCATCCAGCAGGGCGGAAACCGTATCACCGTACGCCTCCATGGAGGGCACTTTGTAAGTGGCGGTCGGGTCGCCCGAATAGAGCGTCACCTCATTTAATTGTATCCTCCCGTGCTTCGGGTCGCCGAAAACCATCGCCCCCATAAACCCGTTCCCCAGGGGCAGTGCCTCCGTCCAGACTTGGGCCGGCTCATCATAAAAAAGTAGGTCGGTGGCGTCGCCAGATAAAGGTTCCATCGTCAACGGTTGGCCGGTGCGCTTTACCACGGGCATGGGCGCCTTCCATTTCTTTAATTGGCCGGCCAAGATAGCGGATAGCTTTTCTACAACCTCGGGGTTGCCTTGGGCCAGGTTTTGCGTTTCGCCGATATCCGTGCTGAGGTCGTAAAGCTCCTTACGGCCATCCCGCATGTGGTAGATGAGCTTCCAATCCCCCTTGCGGATAGCCGACTTGTAGTTGATACCCAGGTTATCGTTAGGTTGCCATTTATTGGGATAATGCCATATGAAGGTCCTTTCCTGGGCCGTCGTTTGCGGATTTTTCAACATGGGCACAAAGCTCTTTCCATCAACTTGCTGAACCGTCTGGTAACTTTCAAGGCCGGCCATTTCCAGAATACTGGGGAAAAAGGCCTCGATGATGACCGGTTGTCCGGCCACCGACCCGGGGCGCACCACACCGGGCCATTTCACCAGCATCGGCTCCCGTATCCCCCCTTCGTACACCGACCCCTTGCCCGCCTTCAGGGGCAGGTTGTGGCTATGTTCCTCGCCCGAGCGCGGCGGGACCATGCTCAGCCCCCCATTGTCGCTCATGAACAGGATGATGGTGTTTTCCCCGACGCCCTTTTCGGTCAGGTAGTCCATGATATCGCCCAGGCTCTTATCCATGCCCTCTATCAACGTAGCGTAGCTGGCCTCGGTCGAATCAAGGCCGGCGTCGAGGTATTTCTGTAGAAAGCGGTGATCCGCCATAATCGGTGTGTGCACAGCGTAGTGTGCCATGTGCAGCAAGAAAGGCTCCTTCCGCTGTATAGGGACCTCGATGGCCTTCAGTGCTTCCATCGTCAATGCTTCCGTCAGGAAGGTATCGGTACCGTAATATTCCTCCAGGCCGGGCACGGCCTGCATCTGGGCTTTCCGTGGCATATTGCCGTAGTTGTGCTCGCCCAGGTAGCTTTGGGGATGGCCCGCCGAATGCCCGGACACGTTGACCATAAACCCCAGATTGAGCGGGTTGGCCCCCGGTGTACCGGCGGAGCCCCAATGCGCCTTACCCACGTGCACGGTGTAATATCCCGCCTCTTTGAGCAATTGCGGAAAGGTGGTGGCATATACCGTCCGTGGCGTCTCCGGGCTGTTGCTCAGCCCATTGATGTTCCAAGGGGCGGGTTCGAATTGGTCATCTTCCGCGTCTGTATTCCGGCTGGCCATAGGCGAGGTCCAGTTCGTTACGCCATGGTGGGCCGCATTCATGCCGGTCATCATACTGATGCGGGTCGGCGTGCATACCGGCGTGGCATACGCGTTGGTGAATTTAATGCCTTCCTGCGCCAAGCGGACCATATTGGGCGTATGGTACCGCTTGTTCAATGCCGTGGCACTATCGCCAAACGGAACAGAGGTGTCCATCCAACCCATATCGTCAACCATGAAAACCACGATATTCGGCCGCTGTTGTGCATTTGCACGAAACACCAAACCGATAAGAAGCAAAGCGATTAAAAAGGTGGGCTTCAAATTCATCTTTTCCTTGTAGGCAAATGGGTTCATCAGTTAAGCATTAACGCACACCCATGGGGGCGAAAAACAAATATAAGCGGTTACCGTTAGCCATCATTCGTTAAAATTAGCATAATATTCAACAATACACGCTAAATCACGCCATCGGTTGCCCTCGAAATGGGCAATGACTGGGAATTGGTTAGGACGATTGGGCGTTGCCTCGAATAAAATAATCTGCCGGATAGGTGTAATCATCGTTCTTGGCATGCTCAATACCGTAATCGGCGAACACCAATAGCCTGCTGCCCGGCTCCAACGCTTGGAAGGCCGTACCGAACCCTACCGGGACGTGTACCACCCGCTGTTCCCCGGCCCGCATCATCGTTTCTTCGACGGCTAGCGCTCTAGACGGTCCGTTCCAGTCGTCTATCTTAACGGTTTTCATGGAAAACGCACCATCCAGTACGTAGAACCAGCGTTGCTCAATGCGGTGTGCCCGCCAACCGCGGATGGTTTCCGTATCCTTATTTTCAATGATATAAAATCGTTTCACCGCCGTTGCATCAAAATCATTGACAAACCGAATGCTGCCCCGGTGATCTTCGGCGATCCCGCCCTGTATAATGCCTATTCCTTCCATCAGATTAGCTGTTCATATCAAGCGGCCGCAATTTATAAAAATATACGTAAATCAATTCAGTCCAACCATCTCTTACTTTTAAGTCTAATACTTTTCTTATATTTGCTAAGCGTTATAGCTTCGTCTTCATGCACGCTACAGTGCACAAAGACGAAGTAGAAAGGAAATAGACAATGACTACACTGTTGGTAAATATCGATAACGAAAAGGATCTCCCAGTATTGAAAGAAATCCTAAACCGGTTCGGTTTGAAATACAGGGTCGACCAACAAGCTGAATTGACTAAAGAAGACGAGGTTTTGTATCAGCGATTCAAAAAAACCTTTAAGGAAATCAAGGATTGGGAGGCAGGAAAAGTGAAGTTACAACCGGCGAAGCAAGCCCTTGCTAAAATCGAATCCGAATTGGACAATGGGATTTGAAGTATTTTTCTCTTCCACTTTCCAAAAGGAGTTAAAGCGAATTGCGAAACTAAAAGACGAAGGGTTGTTATAACCGAACTAGGGAGACATCCCCTACTTTTCGCCGTTTACATCCCCATCGCTCGAACCACACAGTTCATTTTTCAATCGTGTAAAGAATTTCAGTGAAAACTGAAAAACGGGACTCATGATAAAGGTATAAAGAAAAGTCATCAGGAAAACGGGGCCTCCCAGCAGGTAGGCGACGAGCAGCACCGTACATTCAACGACCATGCGCGCTTTACTGACCGAAAGCCCGGTCCTTTCGGCCATGGAAAGCATAAAGCCATCGCGCGGCCCAGCCCCAATCCCGCCCGATACATACAAACCGCCACCCGTGCCCACGATGACGATTCCCACCAATAGCCAGAGGTAATCCGTCCAGCCAAAACTGGGGGCAGGCAATATATCCAGCCACAGAAAGATATCCATAATGGGGCCGATGAGCAGAGCATTCAGAAACGTTCCGAGGTTCACATATTTCCGACCGGCGAACAGGGATACGGTGATCAATATCAGGCCGATGATTACCGTCCATGTACCCAGCGAGAGCCCGAAGCGGTCGAAAAGGGCAATATTCAAAACGTCCCAGGGGTGCAGGCCCAGGTGCTGCATTTTCACGGAAATGGCAACCCCCAATGCGAAACACACCAGTCCGGAAAAGAAAAAGCCATAACGGATCAGCCCATTTCGGTTCATGCCCACGAAGACACTCATTTCCGCCAAAGGCCCTCCAACGGTACCGTTGTGAAATAAATACTTGTCCTGCCCTCGTGCGATGAATAATAGGAAAACCACAGTTTATTCTTATAGATGGCCATCCCGGGGTAGCTGTTGTCGCCCTTGGAGGGCAGGTGTACGGCTTCTTTCAATTCTGTGGCCGCATCACCGGTCAGGATAGCCGTGTACGCTTCCGGCTCGTATAACCTTCCGCCTACCACCAGCCGCTGCTTTTTATCGAACAGGAAATTGGGGCCACCCAATTGATAAGCCAATTTCTCATAAGCCCATGAAGTGAATGGTGCCCGGCTGGTAGCCATTACCGCCTTCCGATCTCCGGCCTCCCTGCGGATGAGCACATGCATGGTGCCGTCTTTATGGAACCGTATGGTCGCTTCGTTCGGCGAGCCGTCCAAATCGAGCGCCGACACCCTTTTGAACCGCCTGCCATCGGTTGTCGAAACAAGGTATAACGCCGATGCCCCGCCGTTTTCGCCGGAGCCGCCCCCATAGTCGATGCCATAGCCCACGCCACGATGCCAGGTAACGCGCCAAATCCAGCTGCCCGAAGCCTCGGATCCGTCCTCAAAAACAACATCGTCCGGGTGGGAAAAATGCATGCCTGTTTTGTCGGAAAACGACACCCGCGGGGCGAAGCCCTTGAGCTTCTGCCCTTCGTAGATCGAGCCGCCCATCATCACCATCAGCTGCCCCGACGGCGTGATGGAAAGTTTTGGGTCCCTTAAGTCCACTCCTTCCTTTGCCAAAACCGCTACGCTCTCCCAACGGTTCCCGTCGACCGAACTGATGATCCGCACCACACCATCGGTTCCCTGCCCATGGGGCACATGGGACGCGCCTTCGCGGAAAGAACAATAGAATTTCCCATTGAAGCGGATCAGATCGGTAAACGCGTTATGCCCGCCTTCGTCCCAGATTTTCGTTACAGCCACATCGGGAGCCTGCTGGCAAATACCCGATTTCGCAGCGATCAATAATAACAAAATGGCTACTCTTTTCATTCAAAAATAATCTATTCTTAACGGCCTCATGGAACCTTTTCATCGGGGTTTTGACCCAAAGCGGAGTAAAGATAAGACTTTAATTTTCGGATGCAAATTGGGGCTTAAGCACTTTCAACTTTCCAATTCGATGCGATTGCTTTATTTTACAACGGCAATTATTGCCTGAAATGTTCTTGCCTTTGGCCGGAGGCCCCTACATTTGTGTTTCACAAAAAAAACGACACATGGAATTCAATCCAAGCAATCCCGTTGTGAAGCGCTGCCTTGAAGGCATGGACATGGCCGAAAAAGGAAAGCCCGAAGTGGCGCGCCGGTTATTCCTCCAAGCTTGGCACGAAGCGACGGACGACCTCGAAAAATTCATTGCCGCCTATTATGTTGCCCGGCATCAAGGAGGCCCCGCCGACAGGCTGCAATGGTACGAAACGGCGTTGCAGTTTGCCCTGGCCATAAATGACAGCTCCGTACATAGTGCTTTTGCCTCGCTTTACACCCATATTGCCCAATGCTATGATGCATTGGGCAAGCCCGCACAGGCCAAGGAACATAAAGAGCTGGCGGCCACGTTTGCAGACAGACCGGCTGACACCGGCCCTTTCTACCACGGCACCCGGGCCCATCTGGAGGTTGGCGATTTGCTGACTGCCGGGCGCCTATCCAATTACCACCCCGGCGTGGTGATGAACCACATTTACTTCACGGCGATGGTAAACGGGGCAGGATTTGCCGCGGCGCTGGCGAAGGGCGACGGCCACGAACGCGTTTATGTCGTTGAACCCACCGGGAGCTTTGAAAACGATCCGAACGTGACGGATAAAAAGTTCCCCGGCAACCCTACCCGTTCGTACCGCACCAAGGCGCCGATGAAAATCGTCGGTGAAGTAACCGAATGGGTGCGGCAAACGCCAGCTGCCATACAACAATTCCGCAAAAAACTGGCCGAAAACAAGGGGGAGATCATTAATTGAATGTAAAATCGCCTGTCGGCTGTATGCCATTGGAAATTTCGTAGGCCGCCGCACCGTGTTGCCGGTTCCGCTTCACCTTCATCCGCTTGCCATCAGCTCCGGTAACCCGAACGCGTCCCTTGGACTTTTCCGGAACGCCCACCACGACATTCATGTCCTGCGATGCACCGCTTACCACATACGAAATACGGGTGGCTTCGCCGCGGTAATCGATGTGCACCGCCAAGCGATCCCCATTGGGTAGCATCAGCCCTTCGAGCGACATCCGCTCTCCTGCCAGGGAAGGGTCTAGGTTGGGCCGGATGCGAATCGTATGGGTCTGCCGGTCGACATCGATCCCGAAGATTTCCTCTATCAGTATCTGGATATATTGCGCCGCAGACCACGCATAGCGCTGCACGCCATGGCCGCTCCCGTCTGTGGGATTGACAAACTCGGTGTAGTTATTATTAAACATCCGCACCGTTTTCAGCGCCAGGTAAGCCGAGAGGTCAGGCCGGCCAATATCTTCCAACCCTTGAATAATAACCGCGTTCCGCAGTGTCCACACGCTTCCCGACCAAGACGGGGCCCCGTTGTATGCCCCCTTGGTTTCTGTATAAATGGCAGCAGTCTTGGCCGCACTCGTCACGGCGTTTGCCGACCAGTTAAAATAATCATCGTCGGTAAGCATATCAACCATCCGCCCGATGCGCGACCGCGGCGCGATATGCATCCGGAAAGGGTCAAACGTGTAGGCTATCAACGTGCTATCCCGTTTCTTGTCGATCACATGGTAAGCATAGTAGGCGCCCCTGCGCTCATCCCACATATACCGGTTTATGGCCGCACGCAGTTCCGCCTGGTAGGTGGTATACCGGGCATGGTCTGCCGTATGGCCGAGTTCTTCCGCCAGCGCGGCCACGATATCGCAAGCGATTACCATTTCTACATTCAAGTCTACTTGTGCCACGGCTTTCAACTGCTTTTCGACCGGCGGGAAAGACTCTTCAAACACACCGGTTATCAGCCCCGTTCCGGCGTCTCGCCGCTCGTCGGAAAACCACCAATCGAGGTACGCTTTCAACATGCGGTACACGGTTGATTTCAGTTCCGCATCGTCCGATTGCCGCAGCACCGCATGCGCTGCCTGGAATAATTTCGGCAGCGAACTGCAGGTGGGGTAACCCGCCACCGCATCGTACCCGTACAGCGGAATCCTGCCATTATCTTTCTGCACACTGACAAAGCCCCGCAGCATGTTTTCCGAAAAACGCTGATCGACCCATTTCGTTGCCTGTAAACTCAGCGACGCATCGAGCTGCCACCAACACCCGCCATAATGGCCACCGGGCGCTATAAATGGCTGGCTGAAGCCAAACCGCGGTTCATCGACCACCAAGCATTCACGCAACACGTTGAAAGCATCACTAAAATCGGCCTGCGAGATGCCCGGAAACACAATTTTCGGAACCACATCCTTCCCGTTGATATTGATTGTGGGTTGGCCCATGCCCGGGTAGGGTAATAGACATAGCATGAACAATCCCCGGATGATCTTTTTGAAACACATATCATTTCGGCTTAACATGAATAGGCACTTTGCGAGACCCGATGCATACGCTTCACTCTTTTTTGGCATCGTGTATTCGTTTTGGAACCACTTTAACCCCCCGCTTCGCCGAGACGCGCCAGGGTTCCGAATCATATTGGTACAGATTTTCAGGTGTAATCGGTTCGATACTGATCACACGCTCCAACACATACACATGGTATTCATCAAATTCCAGCACCCTCGGGGCCATGGATCTGACCCACCGTGGTTTGAAATCAATGGTATGCATACGCCATTCCCCTTCCAGCATCCACATCTTGGCCACACTGCCGATGCGTGATAAGGTTAGGTAGGTGTCGTTATCTTCGGCCATCTTCGGGATGTCGACCACGGGCTTCGTTTTCAATACCGCGGTATTGATCCCCATTTCTACCCATTCCGATGGAAAAGAATACACATGCCGGCCATTACCGGGATTCACGATAAAGATATCGTTGTAGAGGTAATGGAATTGTCCCCGGTGCATATCGGCTAAGAAAGTACTAAGCGGCCATTTCCGTTCATTCGGCCGCTTGCGGTCGTACGGCACGATGATGGGGATAGCGCTGGCTTCGTGGTTGTCAATCCGGGCTCGGATAATCGAATCGCCGCGTTCAATTTGTTCCTTAAAGGTAGGCTCGGGCTCACCGACGGGCTCCAGCGCAAGGTCAGCGATGAATTTGTAGGCAAGTAACACCTTCTTGCGGACAAACCCGCTATCACTCTCCTGCGCCGGGCACACCTGTACCTGCACCGATAGCAGCGAAGATAGTACCAAGGGCAAAATAATTTTCATGGTCACGGTAAATAATGGTCTTGCCAATAACATTTCGGAAAGTTATTCATCTTCCACTAAAAGTAAAACCTTTAAACGTAACATTCAAATCTTAGCGCGCCGAAATCGATTTTGTCCCCATGGAAAAGCGAACTTTAAGTATTTCGAAATCAAGAAAGCCGGGAATTGGGGTTTCCATCCTACATTCGCGGTTTACCAACAGATGCCGGCTGAAGTCTTCGTATTCATAATGCTTGGAAATATCCGCCCCTATTTTTGTCACTACAAACTGCCGATAAATTCTAAAGCGTTGGAAGGATTTGCTCACAGATATGGACAAATGGATGTACTTGTTGAAGCATATGAGCACATTGGATGAGATTCCGAAATTTTTGGATAAGCGGGTTTTTCAGCTTATCTTTAACATATCGGAAGTAGCGAAATTAAGAAAGGAGGAACGTATGGCATACGAAGCAAGTTTAAAATCCAAGTGGGATACGCAGAATGCGTTTGATTCGGTGAGGCGTGAGGCTGTCGAAAAGAGGGACTTTGAGTTTGTGAAAAATTTATTGTTCAATACCGATTTCGATGATGTAAAAATTGCGGAGTTGGCATCTGTTTCTTTGAGTTTTGTGCAGAAGGTTAAAGCCGAATTGAAAGTCAAGTAGAATCAGAAATAAATCCCATACGAAAAAATACAACAGAGCCATACCTTTCCAGGTGTGGCTTTTCTTATTTCGGCAATATGTCCGGCCTTGTTGCCGAGGGGTCGTTTGCCGCCAACGCGTCCTTTCCAGTCTGTGTGGTATAGTATTTTTGCCCAGGATCATTGGGGTTTTCTAAATTTGTCATCGTCATCCAGCCTGCGGCCTCTCCTTTCAGGAAATCCAGCATGTTTTCAAAATGCGGTGTCTTGGAGTTGCTACCGGCTTGATTTCATCTTGGTTGTGTTAAAGGTAAAAACTTTCACCGGTACATCCAAATCTTTGGAACCCCGAACACCTACCACCTCCCAGCCGGCCGCGGTACCGCTTTCATAGGAATACCACGCCTTGGTCTTGTTTGGGGCGGAGACCCGTTACTTACAGAGTGACGGGTTTCTCTTTTTTCAGCCGTCTTCGGTCACCACATTGTCCTTTTAACATATCTTAACACATTTGGTGTAACAAAACGGGCCCGGCGTGCGTTATATAGGCAGTTAGTAAAATTTGTCTTTTCATAATTTAGGTTTATAATTGGTTAGTTTTGAAAGCCCCGATCCTCCCCGTTTCGGGGCTTTCTTTTTGATGCCTGAACCGATGATGATTGGTCCTGTAATAAAATAGAAAATAATAAGTGGGAGCAGACAATAATTGTTTCACTACTCCACTACCATACCCTTCCGCTAACTGTCTTTCGGAGAGCAGTTTTCCTAAATTCCAATAGACAGAATTTGTAGTGCTATTTACCTGTTTGGCAATCTGCGTCCGGGCCGTACGGATTTCTGCGACAGCCTGTCGCAGTATTTCGTCATAATCCTTGTCGTGTATATTTATTTGAGGTTTGTAGTGAACCAGTGAAAGCCCGAATGGGTTGTAGCTGGTGGTTTATAAGATATTGGCCGCTTCATTTAATGAGGCGGCTTTTTTCGTTTTCACGAATTTGGGTAGTACACGATACCGTAGTCGTTTTTGCTGCTTGCTTTCGTGTTGAGACACGGTTTTAGTTTATCCATAAGATGAATCTCATCGCCATAACTCAACACATTTAATAACCGCTTTCCCCAATCTATTTTTTCCTTACAAAGATTACGTTTTACATATAAGGAGACAATAAACGCCATTAAATCCGCAAATTGGATGAAATATGATTCTTTCGAATTCTTGGGTAATGGATCTTCAATGAGTGTTTTGATTTCCTTTCGGTAACTAGTATAGTTGAATTGTGATGGAATATAGTTGATTCGTTGAAGCATTCGCGCGGTATCACGCATTTTGCTGACACGACCTTCGTCGGGTATAATCATAAAACGTTCGCTCCCGAAGCTTTTATCCAAATCGTTTTCAATCCGTTGAATGGAATAAGTCAATGCGTTTTTCAGCACGTGATACGTTGGTCTATTAATATTCTTTTTGTCGATCACGACAGATACACATTTGATGTTCAGCGACGCCATAAAGGGACAATGGTCAAAAAGGATGTTTCTCCTTATTCCCGTGCCATACTTTCCGTGGTAAGGGTTTTTATCTGTCGCAAACTCTTTGCTGTGGAACTCTTCCTTTACAGGAAAACCATATTTTTCCTTAAGGAATTTTCTAAAACTCGCAATGGAAAACGACCCCAACGTGACGGATAAAAAGTTCCCTGGCAACCTCATCCTTTCGTACCGTACCAGGGCACCGATGAAAATCGCGGGTGAAGTGACCGAATGGGTACGGCAAACGCCGGAGGCAATACCGCAATTTCAGGAGAAACTCGCGGCGAACAAAGGGGAGATAGACTAGTAATCCAGCTAATCTCGCCTTAACAGGCCCCGGATTTGCTTTATGAAAACGCACACAAACAATAGTACTCCCAAGTATCCGGAAGTCGGATATAACACGTTAATCAATGTGCGAAAAGAGAGCTGGCTACCCACCAATGCCACGAGTGCCAACCCCACGACCAACAGCTTGAACGTTGCCTTTCCTTCATCGGGCACCACCGCCGTGGCACTTAACCACAGCATGGGTACCGCAGTAGAAAATACCGCGGCGATCAAAACCACCGAAAATAAAAATGCAACTCCGGGAAATAGCTGTTGCGATATGAAAAGGAGGGGTATTTCTTTAGCAGACAGCTGCTCGATATCAGCCAAAATGCCAAATGCAATGATGACCACCGCAAGCACAAAAGCACTTCCTCCTGCCAATCCTCCCCATTGGGCCTCCCGCCGACTGGCGGCAAGTCCGCCAAGGTGCAATAAGAAAGGGGTAAGCAAAACACCACCCATGGCGGGGAAAATAAGGCCGGAAATATACCACGTATCCGCCGCTTTGGTCGTTTCATGACTTGCCAGGAATGTGCCAGCCTCTAAAAACCCTTCCGAATGTATCACCATGTTTGCAACACCGATGGTCAATGCAAAAACGAGCAATCCGTACGCCAACTTTGATACCACGTCTACCACCTTGTTCAACCCTGCCAATACCGTTAACAACGTGAGGGTTACCAGCACGAGTCTGCCCATCCATTCATTCAACTGATAATATTCGGCGGCAATAGCACCGGCGGCAGCCACCATGATCACAAATACCAAGAACATGAAAACCGTGGTATAGATATTGTAAAACGTACCCAGTAGTTTACCACAATAATAGCGGTATCCCGCCTTCGGGGTAGAAGCACTTAGCCGGCCTGCCAAACTATGCCCATCTTTCATTACGGTCGCACAGAACCACAAGTAACACAGCAAAGCCATTACGGACGCGCCCAACGCGCCCGCCACACCAAATACCGAGAAGAACTGCAGCGCTTCCTGGCCTGTTGCAAAGCCAGCACCGGCCAGGTAGGCTACAATGGCCCCACCAAATTTCAACACATTCGCTACGGAAATTCCGCTTTGCTTATTTCCCATGAATTGCAGATACGTCAGCGCCTCAACTACGTTCGCCGGTTTTTAAAAAGTGCTTCAATTCGTCCACGCCCAGCCCTTCGATTCCCATGTCGGCGAGGCTTCTGCCCACTTGGCGCCAGTCTTTCTCGTGTATCACATTATATATCGTAATAATCGAATCGATAACCGGCGTCCCAACACCATACGCCCGTCCGATCAGGCTCCAGGGAACCAGTCCGTATGGAGCGTCCTCCGTAAAATAGCGGCTTTCGATGCTATGTGGCCCTGAAATTGGAGTGAGCGAAATATTGCCATGGATGTTCATGTACAATTCGCGCCACGAGTACCCTACACGCATTCCGGAAAAGTCCTCTATGGGTTGCAAGTCATATCCAAGGGCCTTGCCGATGAGCTTTCGTTCAAGGTCGAGTTGCAAATTCAATTTAACGGAAGCGGGCGTTACGCCGTGTTCATAGAGGAAGAAAGGCCGCTTGGCGGAGTTTTCAATCGCGGTCACACTCAGCAGACACAATCCCGAATGAAATGTGGGGTTGACGATGCTGAGGCCAGCTTCGAGCACATCGTCGTAAACCCTTTCAAAGACATGTATTTTTTCCACGCGCGCTAGCAACTCCGAGGACCTGCAAGCTGGGAATACACCGATGTTTACGGGATTCCTGCCCAGGATGTTCACCTTGCCAGGCCCGATGAGCCGGGTATCGTAGGGCAGGTTATTGACTTCGCCGATGAGCGGCAGCGGGTGGTCGCCGAACACGGACTTAAACAACAGTGCGGAAAAGGCACCGGGATAAATCAACAGGATTTGATGTTCTTTGATCTTCCCCTTCAATAATTCGGCGTAGGGTTTATGTGCAAATGCGGGGGTAACGATAATCAGGATATCTGCACCAGCTACGGCTGCTTCGATGTCGGAGGTGACCAGTTTCAGCTTGTATTTGCCATTCACCTCGCCCACCGATTCAATGGTATGCGTTTCGAAAAGGGTTCGCACCTGTTCGCTAAACTGCTCCATCTCGAATAGGCTCACCGAGAAACCTTTATCGATCAAATCGACAGCCATCGCATGGGCACCATGGCCACCGCCTAGTATAGTGATGTTCGTTGCTTGGTTCATGCTTCATTTTTTTTAGCCTGGCCGCCCATCAGCGGGTCAGAGTACGTGGATCGTCCGGTTTCCACCCGGCCCGCAAACCGATAAGAGACTTCATGGCTTCCGCTTTTCAGCCTTACGGTAAAGTCATACCAGCCGTGGCTGTCGTCAAAATTCAATCTGAAGGTATCGCCCTTCTTGGTCAGTGCCATTTGCTGTACGTTCGTGGAATAGGCTTCATGAGCGACCGTACAGGTAGCACCCGGCTGTCCATCGCCCGCCACGGTGAGGAGAAGGCAGGGTTTCCCGGTGCTCCGGATACGCTGTGGATCGTGCGACACCGATACCCTGAAGCCCGACCACTGCGAATCGCCCTTGAACTCCCGGAAAAAACCGTTCGGCCCCTGAACGGTAAAATGGTATTGCCCCGACGCGAAATGCCGGGCGTCCCACGCATCCACCAAGCTATCGCCGGCGGTAACCGCGTAGTTACGGGGCGCAGCTTCCACCCCGGGCCCCAAACCATAGGCATAGACGATAAACGGCGATCCGACGGTGTTTTTCCCAAACAACTTGTCGGATACATGGAACTGCATCTCAAACCTCCCGTCGTCCCGCATGCTTCCATTAACCTCTGGAGCATAGGGCAGGGCGGTCGATGGCCTTATTCCATCCTCCTGCCGGGGCATGCCGGGAGCCCTTTTCCCCGCATTGATGGTCGTGATTTCGGCGTCTGACAACTTCCGGTAACTGGAAAGCTCGCTTTTGTACCGCGCACGGTCGATCTGTTCAATGAAGGGAATCCGCTCAAGAAACTTCAGGGGCTTTTCAGCAGAGCGGTCAAACTTGCGGAAAGCGGATGTCAGATCTCCGCATACCGTACGTCGCCAGTCGCTGATGTTGTCCTCTTTGATTTTCTTCCCATATTTGCGTTCCACAAACGACTCCAGGAACCTGAGCGAAGAGGTATGGTCAAACACCTGCGAGTTGACCCAGCCGCCGCGGGTCCACGGCGAAGCAATGATCATGGGCACGCGGTACCCCAGACCGATGGGCCCCAAACGGCCGTTCTTCTGATCGCTTTGCTGTGCCATGCTCGTCACGTACTCGGCTTGTGCATCCAAGGACGCAGATAACTTGCCGTTGTCGTGCCGTCCGGGATGCGGGGGCACATACGGCGGGATGTGATCGAAATAGCCGTCGTTTTCGTCGTACGTGAGGATAAAAATCGTTTTTTTCCAAACCTCCGGATTCTTAGTAAGGATATTGATCACCTCGCTCATATACCATTGACCGTACCACGGATGGCCGGGGTGGTCGGAGTATTTCCCCGCCGGCACCAGCCACGAAACGGTGGAAAGCTTTCCCTGCTGTACATCTTGCCTAAACTGGTACAGCACGTCCCCTTTGGGGATGTCGATCTGGCGGGTCTCGCCGCCTTCGGTATACGTGTAGGTGGTTAGCTCCCGGTAGTTGGCATCGCCGCGGTTGGTACAGAAAGCCCGATCATGGATGGCTTTTTCTTCCGCGGATAGCGACGCATACTTTTCATTCTGGAAGGCATCCACCCGGTATTGGGCAAAATTTTCGAGCGTGTTGTCGCCAAAATTATCCAACCATGCCTCTTTCTCCGGTGGCAACCCCTGCTTGTACAAGTCGTTCTGGTAGACCTTCCAGCTGATACCGTGTTCCTGTAGCCGCTCAGGAAACGTCTTCCAAGAACGAAGATTCCAAGGTTTGGCGTCGCCATTCCAGACGTTGGCAAACCGTGTCTCGTCGGCGCGGTCGCGCAGTGTGCCCGACCAGAAATGGATACGGTTGGGGGTGGTGGACGAAAGTGCCGAGCAGAAATTTTGATCACACACCGTAAACGCGTCTGCCATGGCGTAATAGAAAGGAAGGTCGGCACGGCCATAGTAGCCCAGCGTGAGCGGCATGTGCCGGTATTCCGCGCGACCCGATTTCTTGGCCAGTAACCATTGGTCATAATGGCCATGGTTGCGGGCATCTGTCTGGTCGGGCCAGCCGTGTGGCAAATCACCCATCCACGTCACCTTTGTGTTATTTATATCAAGGTGGAAAGGCGCATAGGTATCCCCCTTTTCATCCGACTGTAACCATACACGGTTGCCATTGGGTAACCGTATGGCGCGGGGGTCGTTAAACCCCCTAACACCCTGCAGGGAGCCAAACATGTGGTCGAACGAGCGGTTTTCCTGCATAAGGAATACTATGTGCTCCGCGTCGGCGAACGTGCTGTTATGGGCTGGGTCGATCTGCGCCGCTTTCAGGATGCTGGCACACAACGTTTCCGAAAACGCGATGCCCCCCGTCAATAGCATCGCGTTCTTTAAAAATTCTCTTCTGGTATCCATATGGTTATGTTTGGGCTTTCTTATTTCAGTAACCACATCAACGTGTTGATATCATCTTCCCCTTGCCTGGCAATGGCGGCCTTGTAATTCTCACCGTTCAAGTCCTGTTCCTGGGTAGGATACCTGAATCGCATCGGCACCTGATCGTCGTTGACGTTATCCGGCCCGGGCACGATGTTAGGAAAACCCGTGCGGCGGTATTCGAAGTAGGCTTCCATGCCGTAATAGAAAGATGCAATCCACTTTTGTACAATGATCTGCCTTATGGCCACACTCGGATCGGCACTCAGCTCTACGCTCGGCTGCGAGAGGTATCCCGGGCTCATCGGCGTTTCGAGGGCGGCATGGGCCGCAATAATTCCCGCTTCGTAATACGTCCGGGCATCGCCCGAAATCCAACCCTTCGCCGCCGCTTCGGCCAATATGAATTGCAATTCGGCATAGCTCATGATGGTGTGGGTAGCTGCGGGGTTGCTATGGTAGCGATCCGAAATATGCGATTGGTTGGCCTCGCCCCCGTTGTAGTTATTAATGGCTGCATTGTACAAACCATTGGGTACGCCCACGTACACGGGATCGTTGGCAATGATAGAATTAGCCGTGGGTGTTGCGTACGCAGCTATCCTAGCATCATGATAATCCAATAACGTGTCGGCAAGTGATTTGCACAGCCGCTGGTCAGTGATGTCGCCCAAGCGGTACGTATGCATGGGATATTGGTTGGGCGCCGACGACAGGAACGTTAGCGCGAACGCTTCCTCATTGGATTGAATCAAAGGGTAACGCTCACTGTTGTCGACAATTTGTCTGATCATCGGACCTACATCCCATTTTTCAGACAACCGGGTCAGTATCCTCAAGCGGTAGGTATTGGCAAATTTCCGCCACAACAATGGGTCTCCATCATAGACGATGTCGCCGGTGATGGTGCCCCCGGCACTAAGGATGTCGTTGGCCCGCTCCAGATCGTCTATGATTCCCTCGAAAACGCGCTCTTGCTCATCGTACACCGGGGTGAAATTGCCTTCCGTTTTACCACCAATGGCTTCGCTATACGGTACATCGCCGTGTATCTGGGTGTTCAACCCCACCAAATACGAGCGAAGAATAAGCGCGACGCCTTCGTACAGTGGTTTTCCTTCACGGGCTGCGGCATCGGTCATAGCTGCCACGTTCCTCAAATTGCCGTAGCAGTGGCCCCACGCGCCATTGGTTGTCCAATTATATCGCCCCGACCAGTCGGCGAACGATTTGACCACCTGGTTTACCGCTGTATTACCATAGTTAAACGACTGGGTTACCTCAAACTGAAAAATGGAGCGAAGGATGCCGGGCAAAATAAGCGCGGGACTTACTTCCTGCGGAGCGTTCCGATTTATATTGATATCTCCAAAGTTTTTATCACAGCCTCCTGTCACAACAGCCAGGCCGAAAAGAAGAACTATAATCCGTTTCATGATGTCGATCTTTAAAAGTTAAAACGTAACATTTAGGCGAAGGCCAAACGTGCGCGACGGCGGCAACTGGAGAATTTCCATCCCTGCCAGGAACTTGCCCCCTTCTTGGTAGGCATTGTCCGGATCGATATGGGGCACCTTTGTCCACAAAACCAAATTGTTGCCAAATAAACTTACCTGTGCACCTCTCAGTTTGATGCGCGACACGAGAT
This sequence comes from Parapedobacter sp., assembly GCF_053550995.1. Lineage (NCBI taxonomy): Bacteria > Pseudomonadati > Bacteroidota > Sphingobacteriia > Sphingobacteriales > Sphingobacteriaceae > Parapedobacter > Parapedobacter sp. The sequence continues at coordinate 8,022 of NZ_JBMQOC010000081.1, read as the reverse complement.
CTTGTGAGAACCGGTACGAGAGGTTCACTTCCCTCAATTTTAAATAGGTTGCGTCAAACGTATTGACTTCTATATTCGAGGCAGTAACCGATTGCCTTACAAAATCAAACGCTGGCGCAACTACATCGTTCGGGCGGAAGGTGCCATCCCCATTCGCGATGACACCCTTTCCGATGATGCCATCCTCACGGATATTCCCTTGTTCGCCAGAATTGGTCAGGCTTCCGGCGTGCACACCCCTCGCATGGGTATACGAGTAAATCAATCCACCCTGCTGGTGGTCGAACAGCACCGACATCGCCAGGTTCTTATAGCGCACATTCGTATGGTAGCCCGCTTTCCAATCGGGGTTATAGTTCCCGATTTTAACCTTTTCGGGCGCCAGTCGGGGAAGCCCGTTGTAATAGATCACCTCTCCTTCCGGGCTTTTCTCAAAAACCTGCCCATACATATCGCCCATATAGCCCCCTTCGCGGGCCTCAATGGTATTTCCATTGTAACTGTACCGGATGTAATTGGTAATACCGGGCTCCAGCCTCACCACCTTGCTCTGTGTCGTCATCCAGTTCACCCCAATATTCCAGTCTAGGTTGTTTTTCCGTATCAGCGTACCATTTGCCGCCACTTCAACGCCCGAGCTCCGGATTTCGCCGGCATTGATGATTTTACCGTTATAGCCCGATGACGCTGCGGTGGGGAGCGAGAGGATTTGATTTTTGGTAACCGCTCTGTATGCTGTCGCGTCTATCGTAACGCGGGAATCCAGCGCCCTGAGTTCCAGTCCGACCTCGCTAGACGTGATGATTTCGGGCTTCAGATTCTCGTTGAATATCGTCGTATTTTCGTTAGCAACAGGCCGGCCACCCCACGATACGGCATTGGTAAAGGTAGAGAATAGCCGGTACGGATCGGTATCATTACCTACCCGCGCCCAGCTCGACCGGAGTTTGAGGTAGTCGATCGCCTGCGGCATTTGGAGCATCTTGCTCGCTACGAAGCTCAGCGATGCCGATGGGTAGAAGTAGGAGTTGTTTCCGCTTCCATCGGGCTTCGTTAATGCACTTGACCAGTCGTTGCGTGCCGTTAAATCGAGGTAAACGGCATTAAAAAATGAAAAGTTCGCGAAGCTATATAGGCTGTTTACCTGTTTCCTTGAATCCGACTGTGTGTTCAGCACCTCACCGGAGGCGTTTCCGAAATTATAAATAAAAGGAATATTCAGCCCGGGTGCTTGCCCCGTTCCATAGTTCCGGGTCATCTTGCGCTGGTTTCCGCCAACAGATACGGTAGCTTCGAAGTTATCGTTAACCACCTTATCGTAGGTCAATAAAAACTCGTTGTTGGTTTCCCTAAAGAAGATGTCTTGCTTCGTGTACCTGCCATTAGGCACATACCGGTCGCCCATGGCGATACGGGTTTCGCGGGTATCGGTAAACAGATCCAGGTTCGATTTTACGGTGAGTTTCAGGTTCGGTAAAAACTTAACATCCGCCATGATATTACCGATGCCCCTGTGTTTACGAAAACTGTTGGTATTTTCATTCACAATGAAATACACATTATTCACCCATAGGGTTTCAAAATTCCGTTGCTGGTAGCCCTCTTGGCCCGGCAACCAATAGTCTTTCACCCAGTCGATATCCACGTTTCGGTAGAACCACAGGAAATTATACATAAGCGAGCTGGAATAACCATCCGCCGGGATATTGTCGCTCCCCGAGTTCACGTAGTTCAGGTTACTGGTAATCGTCAGGAATTTCCCGAGATCAAAACTCAGCGACGTATTGAAATTCTTCCGCTTGAAATCGGTGTTGGGCACCGTTCCCTGCTGATCTGTTTGCGAATACGATACCCGGTACATGCTTCGCTCGCTTCCACCTGACGCGGACAGGCTATTATCAAGGGTGTGGCCCAATTTGAAAAAGTCGCGTACATTGTTTGGATAGGCCACCCACGGAATAGGGATACGCTCACCGGTAATGGGATCAATCGGACTGCCGAACTGCACGCGTTCTACAAAACCGCTTTCGGTTGTCGGGTCGGGCTCATTTAGCCGGGGGCCAAAGTTGACCCCTTGCCCATCTTCCCCGCCGTCGGTTCCGTTTCCATGTACAAAGTGATATTCAGGTCCTTTTCCACCTCCCCACTGGTTTTGGTATTCCGGTAACTTAAGGATAGACTGGAAGCTGGTAGATATCGTAAAGTCGACCGTCAAAGGCGTATTTTTACGACCTTTTTTTGTGGTGATCAAGATGACACCATTAGCGGCCCGCGACCCATACAACGCAGCGGCGTTCGGCCCTTTTAGCACACTTATGGATTCGACGAGTTCGGGTGAAATCGCGGTCATACCGTCGCCGAAGTCGACATTGGCGCCCGCTGAAGCCGTAACGTCGTTGTTCAGCGGAATACCATCTATGACATACAGCGGCTGGTTATTGCCACTTATCGTCGACTCGCCGCGGATAACCACCCGCGAAGAACCACCGATGGCCGGGTTTTGGGAGATATTCACTCCCGCTACCTTGCCCGACAAGGCATTCAGCAATTGCGAGTTCCCCCCTTTCTGCAATTCTTCGCTCTTCACTTCTTGTACCGAATACCCCAACGCTTCGCGGCTTCGTTTAATATCCATAGCGGTAACCACAACCTCTTGCAATTCGTCGGCTTTCGGCGATAGCACAAAGTTGATGATAGCTGAAGTCGCTGCCTGTTCGTTCGTCTCATAGCCAACAGAAGTAGCCACGAGGGTGGCATTGGACGGGACCCGCTCAAGCGAATAGCGGCCATTCTCGTCTGTAACCGTTCTGATTTCCTGCCCTTTAACAGCTATGGTCACACCAGCCAAGGGTTCGCCCTCTGCCGCGACCACCTGGCCGGAAACCTCACGTTGTTGCATAGCGACCAATGACGCCCCCCTTTGCTCCGTCATATCGGCCGGTCCCTTTCCTTTCCTTACCAGCACGGTAGTTCCCTTTATTTCGTAAACGAGCGCTTGGTCACGAAAACACGCATCCAGCGCCCCGCGCAGCGTCGTTTCTTTAAGTTCCAGGGTAACCGGTGTGGCCGCTTGTATATCGCCCGACGCGTATAGAAAGTCATACCCTGTCTGCTTTTTCAACAACTTGAAAACGTCCAGGAGCGTGGCGTCTCTTACGGACACCGTAACTGTTTGCGCGTTAACAACGGCGCTTGCTTGCGAAAAAGTAAATACGACGAGCAGTATGGATAGCTTCATGGTAAGCAGGGTCCTGACGAGTAATCTATCGGGATTGTATGGCAATCCCTTGCTTTTTTTATACATTTGCATATTAGGTTTAATGAACAAAAATTGTTTCCACACAATTGTTTTGGAATGCCTAGTAGTCCGGCATGATGGCCGGTGAGCCGGGAATGTTGCACCATTTCCGGCTTTTTTCCAGCCTTTTTTCCGGTAGTCGCTGTGTATTAAATCACCTCATCACGGTAACCCTCCCTTCTGCGTAGTTAAAGCGGATACCGCTTAGCGATTCGAGATGCGTTAATAATTCTTCCAACCCCTTCTCGCGCGAGTAGGTACCACCGAATGTCTTCGAATACGGCGGGCCGGTAAAAACCACTTCTACGTTATACCAGCGGGCCACGTTTTTCATAATGGTTTCGATATTCTGGTTTTCGAAAAGAAAATCGCCCCGCAGCCATGCAACGGCGTTATCGCCATCTACTTGTTTGGTTTGGATGTCCGTATTTCCTGCGGTGGTGACCGCTTCTTCGCCCGGCCTCAACGTAGCCATATTCATACCCCGAATCACCTCCACGCCGCCCTCTAATAAGGTGGTTACCACGCGGCCTTCATCAGGATAGGCCGAAACGTTAAACATCGTACCGGTAACCGCTATTTCTGTGTTATCGGCCAGCACCTTAAATGGTTGATGCTCATTTTTTGCCACCTCAAAGTAGGCTTCGCCGCTGAGCGTCACGTCTCGGCTATCGCCCACAAAAGCCATCGGGTAGACGAGTCGCGTTGCTGAGTTGAGCCACACCTTCGTCCCATCGGGAAGTTCAAGCTGAAACTGCCCGCCGTGGGGCACGCTGATGATGTTATCTGGAATTACGCCAATCGCGCCCGGCGATATGCTTACGGTTTCGTACTGGAGTTCGCCATTGGCCAGTTTGGTTATCTTGATGCCATTTTCGTCGTATATCAACCCCTCTTCGGCATCGCCCAGCCAAATCTTTCGCCCGTCTGCTAGCGTTAGCTGGGCAGTCTTATTGCCAGGTTGGGTAGCATGTTCGGTAAAGAAATTTTCATCCTGTCCGGTTGGTTGTCGAGCTATATACAGCCAAGTGGCCACGGCACAACAAACCAATATCGAGGCGGCAACGGTAAGGCGTCTAAGGGTGAATGTGGTGCGTTTCTGAACAAAAAGCTGCCGGTCGAGGTGACTTTTCATGTTCGCTTTCACCAACGCTCTTTCTGTATCATCTGCCCACTCCCAGCCGTTGTTTTGAACACGATCTGAAATCCATTTCTCGAGCAACGCTCGTTCCCGTGGCGTGCATTCCCCCCTTTCATAGCGATCTAGTAAATCATTTAGTTCTTCCTTGGTCATATCATTGTCCCACACCAGGGCGTTTACAAGGAAGTGCTTATTTTAGGCAATCAGTAGTAGACGAAAAGTCGATAATAATACAAGTCGCTGGTTTTCAAAGCGATTATTTTACGCATCGCTTAAAACAGACGCTAAGAGGAAAGCGAAGGGGTAACTTCCGTCCAATTTAACCCGTAAGATACGCAGTGCGTTATTAATCTGCTTTTTCACGGTCTTGTCAGAGATATTCAGTTTCTTCGCGATCTCCTGATAGGTCAGGTGATCGTTTCGGCGTAACATAAATACTTCCCGCATTTTTGGCGGAAGGCTATCCACCCCAAGATCAATAGCCCGCTGCAGTTCGTCAGCAATCAACCGTTCGTCGGCACCGCCGGTATGGCTGTCAAAAAACTGAAGCATTGACGACTGGAAATCGCGCTTTTGAATATTCAACCGGATATGTCGTAAGGCCTTAAAGCGGGCAATGGAGAAGGTGTAGGCTTGGACGGATTGGATATTTCCGAGTGCTTCCCGCTGCTTCCAAACAGCAATAAAGGATTCTTGCACAATGTCCATAGTCTCCTCCTTCTCCTGGATAATTTTCGCTACATATCCGAAAAGCGGTTCCCAAAGCGACTCGTAAAACTCTGCGAAAGCGCATTTATCCCCCTGCTGCAACAACCGGTTTAACGTGACGTCTTCTCTTCGGCTCATAATCTGCTCATTTCCTCTCACGGTTTCCATTTCGAGCAAATATAACCATGTGGCCTATTGCTTGAAATGCAATAATATAAATTAACAATATAATAATGCCAGTTATTTATAATCTCTTGTCGCAGGAACTGATGTCTAAACACCAATGCAATCCAAAATTATTGATTTTTTTTGTTAATCCACAATTTTTCGGGTGCAATTCAAATTGTCGCTAAGCTGCGGCTTTTCTTTGATTTCCCTCTGTGGCTGCCTCTTTGATGTTTCGAATGACTTTATGCCATTTTCCGCTTTGATTCATTACCCTTAGGTTGAGCACGTTTTGCGCCCCGACCTTACCCCACGTTGTCCGGATTGCTTGAGTCTTTTCTGGATGATGGTCCGGTGGGCGTTGTTACGGTAGTAATTCAGCAGTGCATCCCGGGCCTCTGTTACGGCCTTATTGCGGCAGGGGGTTGAAGCCACGGCATCGATTACCATGTCCACCCTGCTTTCAAGAAGCCTTTCTTTCTGCCCGGCTGCCCTTGTTCACCGCGGTTACCGTCCGCTTTGCGTGGTGCAGTTGAATCATTTCATTTGGCTCGGCATCAAGGAACTGAATTTTACGATGGCTCGTGCTAAAAATGGCCGCTAACGGATCTGACAAATCGGTTTTCAGCTTTTGCTTCTTACGCGGGTCAATCACATCAAAGAAATACTTATTCCGTTTGCCAAGCAGGAAGGAAAGCTCCTCGTCGTCCATGCCGATTTCATCCAGCAACCCTATGATATTACACACCAATCCATAATCCATCCGTGAGAGGTTCACGAAGGAGTCGGCCGGTTTCCGTACACTTTTTTTATGGTGGTGACAATCATTCAGGTTCTTGTAAAAGCAAAAGACACGCCCTGGGACGCTGTTCCGATGGGTAGCGCGGCGTGTACTGTTACAGCAAAGATAGCGCATATCTTCTGGAATAGAGAAGTTCTATGAGCAAAAACAATTTATGAAGTTGCTATTTGCGAAACAATGCGTATATTTCATCTATAATAACTTGTTCTTCAGCGGCAGGTAAGAGAACGATAAACTGCGTAGCATTCATGAACGCCGGTTGAACAAGTATGATGTGAATAATTGCTTTGCATATTAAAGCGAATTTATCTAAGTTTGTTAGACGCTGTAACGAAAGGACATGAAAGAAGTCACACTCAAAATACCGGACAACAAGTTCGCGTTTTTTATGGAACTGACCAAACAATTGGGCTTCGAGGCATTTGTGGGGGATGTAAAGATTACTGACGCACACAAAGAATTGGTTAGAAGTCGCATCCGAAAAGCTACTGAAAATCCGGAGCGCCTATTGGCTTGGGATGAAGTACAGGATGGCTTCAAATTTGACTAATGGCCTTTCGCATATTAATCGATGAAGACGTCCGTACGGATATCCAAGAAAGTATCGACTGGTACAACGAGCAGAAGCAAGGTTTAGGGAAACAATTCTATACACAGGTTAAAGCCACGATTAATCGCCTAAAATCCAACCCCTTTTTTCAAATTAGGTATGACGATGTCCGTTGTCTGCCCATAAAACGTTTCCCTTTCATGATCCATTTTACGGTGGATGAATCACAAAAGAAGGTTGTTGTTCGCGCCGTATTCCATACAAGCCGAGACCCTGAAAACTGGCAAAACCGAAAACAAAAAAGAGCCAACGATGACGTTTAACGATCAGTTGCTTTTCAAGTAAGCACCTTCATTAAACACTAATTTCGCTTCCCTCACCAACTCGCCCACTACCCGCTCCAACACCTGCCGCTCCTCCTTCTTATCTTCACGGTCGATGTACAAATGCTTCACGACTTCAGCCAATGTCTTCGGTTTATTGAAAAAACCATCCTCGATCATCCCTTCCAGCACCAACCGCGCATCCTCCGGATTGGCTAGGCTCAATACTGTTTTCTCCACTTTGGTACCGTCGCCCACGTCCCGCCGTCGGGAGCCTGATCTTAAGTTAGTTTCTTAAAACATGGGTTCCTGCCGATTGTCCCAAAAGAAAAGGACCTGAATGCGATCATGTCTTACTTCGTAAAACACAGAAGATATTTTGTCAATCAGAGCCCGCCTAATATTGGGGTCAAATTTGGTAGCTTGATATAAATATGGATTTTGGCTGATTAGTTCCAACACTTTGACGGTATTCTTTTCGAAGCGTCGCTCATACTTTTCACCAAACCGCTCATTGATCTGTGCGCAGATTGCATCGAAGGTTTCAACTGCTCTTTCGGTTAGGTCGACGGGTAAACTCACCGTTTATTAACAATTTTTTCCTTGAACGCTTCAAAGGTAATCGTCCGTCCAGCATCAACATCTGCTTGCCCTCGTCTTATGCCCTCGATTACGTGTAAGGGCAAAACCTCTTCATCTTGGCGCTCAAAAGGAACTTTGAGCGCTTCAAGAAATGCCCTAAGTGCTTTTTCTTGAGACTTATTCGGATGTACGATGTATGCATTCATATTAATCTCTCCTAAATGACTACTCGGCTAAGGTACTAAATTTGCTGCTATTGTAAATAGCAATCGCTTGATAAAGGATTAATCATTCTTTAGGTACTTTTCGTTCGCTACTGTCAGTTTACCTTCCTTCACCAAATCCGCCAATACCCGCTCCAACACCTGCCGCTCCTCCTTCTTATCTTCACGGTTGATGTACAAATGCTTCACGACTTCAGCCAATGTCTTCGGCTTATTGAAAAAACCATCC
>NZ_JBMQOC010000080.1:0-6057 GCF_053550995.1 Parapedobacter sp. | reverse complement strand
GCTATGGCAGTACCATTGATTTGGATAATCCTTCTCACCAATATAAAGGCAACGATGAAGCGTTTGAAGCGTTTTTGGCAGAAGCGGGCCGCGGTGAGGTGGATGTCGCATTTTTCATGAATACCAACCCCCTCTACGAGTATGCCAAAACGAATGCGGTAGCGGAGGCGTTCGGAAAAATCAAATTTAAGCTTTCATTTGCAGATCGCGAGGATGAAACTGCGGCGGAATTGGAGGCGATTGCTCCAAACCATAATTTTTTGGAGTCTTGGGGTGATGCGCATCCACGCGGTGGCTACTATACCATTGTGCAACCAACGATCAATCCGGTATACAACACCCGCCAAGCGGAACAAAGCCTTTTGGTTTGGGCCGGCGATAATATCGATTATTATACGTTTGTCAAGAACAATTGGGAGCAGCAGATTCTTGCCGGTGGTACTAAGACATGGAAAGATGTCCTGCAAACGGGGTTTGAATTTAAGGGTGACCAACCGGCGGGAACTTACAGTTTCGATGTATCGGGCTTGGGTGCCATAGCACAAGCGATCGCCAACCAAAGCAAGGCCCAGGCAAAGGATGTCGAGGTGCAGCTTTACCAAAGCGTTGCGCTCAAGGATGGCAAACAGGCGAACAATGCCTATCTGCAAGAGTTGCCCGACCCCGTATCCAAGGTTACTTGGGACAACTATGCGGCGCTCAATCCGAAGTTTGCTGAAACATTGGGCTTGGGAGAAAATAGCTTGGTAACAGTGGAAGGGGAAAACGGTTACAAGATTACATTACCGGTATTGATGCAGCCAGGCCAAGCGATGGGGACGGTATCCATCGCTGTAGGTTATGGCCGTACCAAAGCTGGTAAGGCCGGTAACAATGTGGGTAAGAATGCATATCCGTTGGTGAAATTTCAAAACGGCACAATGCAATACAACACTACAGCGAAGTTGACCAAAGCGTGCGGTTCATATGAGCTGGCTCAGACCCAAACCCATCACACCATCGAAGGTCGTAACATTATTCGCGAAACCAGTTTTGCCAAATACCAGGAAAATCCGGCCCACAACGCCGGCCGATGGACCGATACGCACAAAACGTACGATTTGTGGAATAAATATGAACAACCTGGCCATAAGTGGGTGATGGCAATCGACCTCAATGCCTGTACGGGTTGCGGTTCTTGTATCGTAGCTTGTAATCTGGAGAATAATATACCCGTGGTGGGCCGCGATGAAGTACGCCGCCGTCGGGAAATGCACTGGATACGGATAGACCGGTATTATTCTATTGAGCAGGACGGCCAAGCTTATACGGAAGAAGACGAGATCCGTCACCTGGATGATATGGAAAGTGTATCCGTGGTACACCAACCCATGCTCTGCCAACACTGCGAGCATGCACCATGTGAGACGGTGTGTCCGGTGTTGGCTACGGTCCACTCATCGGAGGGGCTGAACCACATGGCCTATAATCGGTGCTTTGGTACACGGTATTGCGCCAATAACTGTCCATATAAAGTTCGCCGTTTCAACTGGTTCAACTATTGGAACGACTCGCGTTTCGATAATTACCTTAACAATGAGTTTACTCACTTGGTGCTTAATCCTGACGTGGTTTCCCGCTCACGCGGTGTAATGGAGAAATGTTCGATGTGTATTCAACGCATCCAAGCGGGTAAGTTGCAGGCAAAGATCGAGAAACGTCAATTGAAAGACGGTGATATCAAATTGGCTTGTGCTTCAGCATGTTCGGCAAATGCGATTATTTTCGGCGACGCCAACGATCCCGAATCGGAAGTGTCGAAAGCGCTGAAAAATGAACGTGTGTACTATGTGCTGGAGGAAATCAATGTTCAGCCGGGAATCGGTTATATGACGAAGGTTAGAAACACGTACGACGCTTAATTAATTTTGAAAAAACATACTTATGTCATCGCATAACGAATCAATAATAAGGGAACCTTTAGTAACCGGCAAAGACATCACCTATGCCAAGGTGACTGACGATATCCTATTGCCGGTGGAAAACAAGCCTAACAAGGCGTGGTGGATCGGCTTTACGTTAGCGGCGTTAGGGGCTTTACTGTGGGTATTTAGTGTAAGTTACACATTCTGGACCGGTATTGGTGCTTGGGGGCTTAACAAGACCGTTGGCTGGGCGTGGGATATCACCGACTTTGTGTGGTGGGTAGGTATCGGCCACGCCGGTACGTTGATTTCGGCGGTCCTATTGATTTTCCGCCAGAATTGGCGTAACTCCATCAATCGGTCGGCCGAGGCCATGACCATTTTTGCGGTAATCTGTGCGGCGACCTATGTTGTTGCCCACATGGGCCGCCCGTGGCTGGCCTATTGGATTTTTCCGCTACCCAATCAATTTGGTTCGCTGTGGGTCAACTTCAACTCACCGTTGGTATGGGATGCATTTGCTATTTCGACATACTTTACCGTATCCTTGGTGTTTTGGTATTGCGGACTGCTTCCGGATATTGCGTCGGTACGTGACCGTGCGGCTGGCTTGAAGCGGCGTATATATTCCATTATGTCATTCGGATGGAACGGCTCAGTGAAGACCTGGCAACGGTTTGAGATCGTTTCATTGATCCTTGCCGGTATTTCTACCCCATTGGTGCTTTCCGTGCACACCATCGTATCCATGGACTTTGCCACATCGGTAATCCCGGGTTGGCACACCACTATATTCCCGCCGTATTTCGTTGCAGGGGCTATCTTTTCGGGCTTTGCGATGGTGCAGACCCTGTTGCTGATCATGCGTAAGGTACTCAACTTCGAGAATTACATTACCATGTTCCATATCGAGTCCATGAACAAAATTATCTTGGCTACGGGTTCTATTGTCGGTATTGCCTACTTGACGGAGTTGTTCATCGCATGGTACTCGGGGTCTGAATATGAAATGTATGCGTTTGCCAATCGGATTGCGGGACCCTACTGGTGGGCGTATTGGACAATGATGACGTGCAACGTTATTTCGCCCCAATTGTTTTGGTTTAAACGTATCCGTACTAGTATTCCCATTTCATGGGTACTTTCTATTGTAGTCAATATCGGGATGTGGTTTGAGCGTTTCGTGATTATCGTCACCTCATTGCACCGCGACTACTTACCTTCTAGCTGGGCCATGTTTTACCCCTCGTGGGTAGATGTTGGTGTATTTGTCGGTTCGGTTGGCGTTTTCTTTACGCTGTTCCTGCTGTTTCTGCGTTTTCTGCCGGGCATAGCCATTGCCGAGGTGAAACTGTTACTCAAGAGTGCCAGTTTGCAGCAAAAGACCAAGCTGATTGGGGAGGGCCATCAGGATAGGGAACAAGTCGAATTTTTCAGAAAGTCGCTGACGAAGTACGACTCGGTTACCGAAGAAGAAATTAACGAATTAGAAACGAAATAGCGCAATGAGCAATATTAAGTATATCCTTGGTAGTTTTGCCGATCCGGATGAAATGATGGACGGAATTGATAAATTGCAAGCTAACAACGTCAGCATCTACGATTGCTTTACACCCATGCCGATCCACGGTATTGAAGCAAAGCTCGGTGTTAAGCCTTCACGCTTGCCGATTGCTGCTTTTTGCTTCGGGATTACAGGTACGTGCCTCGGGTTCAGCTTGCTTTTTTATACGATGACCTACGATTGGCCAATGAACATTGGTGGCAAGCCGTCGCTTCCCTTGCCGGCATTCGTACCCGTTACGTTCGAGGTAACGATTCTGCTTTGCGCATTGGGTATGGTGGCTACATTCTTTTTCCGTAACCATCTGTTTCCGGGCCGTGCGCCTCGCGTGATGGATTTTCGAGCCACGGACGATCGGTTCATTATTGCCATCGATGCCAAAGACAATGCGGACCATGACAAGATAGAAGGCCTGTTGAAGTCGGCAGGTGCGGTTGAAGTGAAGTACAATGAACGAAAATATGTTAGCTATGAATAAGATGAAACTTCTTAGCGCTGTAGGTGCAGCCGTCGCAATTGCGGCCGTGGTGACCTCCTGCGGCGACGGCACTACGCGTAGCCGCGGCTGGGAGTTTTCACGGAATATGTATGATCCCTTGGGTTATAACCCTGATCAGCCGAATCCGAATTTTGCTGACGGGAAAACTGCCCAGATGCCACCGGCAGGCACGGTACCTGTCGGTTTCGAGCGGTTCCCTTATGGCAATACGACGGAAGATTACGAGCGTGCGGGTGCAGAACTCGTGAATCCACTTATCCGTACGGAAGCCAACCTTGCAAAAGGGAAGGCATTGTATCAAGTATATTGCGCGGTGTGCCACGGCCCCGAGGGGCATGGCGATGGCCCAATTACGAAAGACAGGACCTTGGAGGCGGAATCGCGCCAACTGGAAAACTTTCCTCCACCGCCATCCTATGCACGCTCAGACGGCATCAATTCTTCCCGGGGTGGATTGATGGCTGATCTTAGCGACGGCAAGATATACCACACCATTACCTACGGGCTGAACATGATGGGATCGCATGCATCGCAACTGTCGCCCGAAGAGCGCTGGCAGGTGGTCATGTATGTTGGAGAATTACAAAAGAACTAATATTATATCAGCTATATTAAATGGGAACTCACAGTCATCATAACGATTATAACTTCAGCGAGCAATTTAAATTCACTGGAAGGGGGAAAGTGGTGAGTTTGGTCGCGTTAGCCATTGGCGTCGTGACTATCGCTATTGGCTTGCTCTCCAGCGACCACATCACCGTAGAACGTACTTACGCCAACTTGCTGCTGATGGGATATTATTTTACAGGTGTATGCGCCGCTGGTGGATGTTTTCTGGCCATCCAATACGTTACGCAGGCAGGTTGGCCATCCGGCTTGATAAGAATACCGCAGGCAATGGCGTACGTATTGCCGATTGCATCATTGATTTTACTCATTATTATCGTCAGCGGGTTGTTCTCTCATAATCTTTACCATCACTGGTTCGGCGAAGGGCTGACCGATCCCAACAGTGCAAACTATGACGCATTAATAGCCGGTAAATCGTCCTTCCTAAATGCGCCGGGTTTTTTAATTAGGCAGGTGGCGTTTATGGGCGCGTATAGTATCTGTGCGTGGCTTTTGGCGAGGTATTCTTACAGCGAGGATCTAAACGGTGGACTTAACTCTTATAAAAGGAGTTTCAAGGTCTCGGCTATATTCTTGGTGATTTTCGGATTCACGTCGCCCATCTGGATGTTTGATACGATTATGTCTCTCGAAGCCCATTGGTTTTCCACCATGTTTGGATGGTATAACTTCGCGGCGATATTCGTGAGTGGCCTTTGCGTCATTACATTGATTGTAATTCTATTGAAGAAGTCAGGGTATTTGGCGTGGGTCAATGAAAATCACCTGCACGATCTAGGGAAATTGATTTTTGGCTTTTCCATTTTTTGGACGTATGTTTGGTTTGCACAGTTCATGTTGATTTGGTATGCCAATATTCCGGAAGAAACCGTTTACTTCTATAAGCGTTGGGAGCCGGAGTACAAACCTTGGTTTTGGATTAACATATTCATCAATTTTGTGATACCAGTGTTGGTTTTGGTCAATCGCGACTTTGTGCGTAACAGGAAGGTCCTTGGGGCGGTGTGTATTGTGTTGCTTCTCGGTCATTGGCTCGACTTTTACATCATGGTGATGCCGGGAACGGTGGAAGCCCATCGTGCTTTTGGTTGGGTGGAGATCGGGGCAGCCCTTGGTTTTACCGGGTTGTTTGCTTTCCTCGTACTAAACAAGTTGAGTAAGCATGCATTAGCACCGGCCAAGCATCCGTTCTTGGAAGAGAGTTTGCACCATCAAATTTAGGTAGTTAAAGACTACCGACATGAATTTAAAGATACGAAATACTAAATAGGGATAATCGTTATAATAAGAAATGGGCTTTATAAATAATAGCAAGTTTAGGGCGGTCCTCGTGCTGGCACTCATTGTGGGAATAGGGCTGACAAATCGTGCGTTTTCGCAGGAAGCCGTGGATACGGTGACGCAAGCAGTTGATACGGCGACGATGGCGGCGGCCGACACATCAGCGGGTGATACATCAG
>NZ_JBMQOC010000079.1:0-14510 GCF_053550995.1 Parapedobacter sp. | reverse complement strand
GGGTGTTTCCAGGTAAATCAATGTCGTCGTATCACGGAGTTCCTTGTCGAGCGAAGCATTGTCGCCTTGATCAAAGTAAGATACCGCCACGCCGAACTGCGGCAACAGCTCTTTCAGCAGGATACTCGCCGCCGAATAGTGCGACTGCTGCGCCACCACATGGTCGCCCGCCTTCACCACCGTAAGGACGGCCGTGCTGATGGCCGCCATACCCGTAGCCGTAAGCAGCGCCGCACCGGTGCCTTCCAATCCGGCCACCACCTCGGCCGCTTGGCTACTCACCGGGTTGCCATGGCGGTGATAAAAATAGGGATATCGGGCATCGGTCGCCGCCGCCATGTAAGCGTCCGCATCGGCCGATGCATAATATGTTGAAGTTTGGTAAATGGGCGGAACCACGGCCTGGGTGTCGTTAAACGACTTACCCGCGTGGATCAAATCAGTTTCTATATGACTCATGCTACGTGAAGTTTGAAAAGGGCTGCTGCCTACCCATGCAAACTTAGCAAAAAATCAATCGCCTTCGGTTAATTCCTCGGATATCCGCTTATTGATATCAATTTTTGCATCTGTAAACACGAATATCGTCGTTCCCCGCTCACGGGCGAACGGATTGATCACCGAATCGGCTTTTATCGCCATCTGGAAATACGGGGCGGTTTCTGCCAGTTCTTGTGCCGAACCCGCGGCATCCTTTATCCGGATCATATGGCGGTAGGGTGTATCCAGATCAAACCAGTTTATATAATCCGCACTGAACGACACCGCCTTTATTCCTTGGGCCGTATAGAAGTTTATCGCCCCCGCCTGTCCATAGTTGTCACATAGCACCAATGTCTTTCCCTGCTTGCAGAGCTTAGCATACAAATGGTCTACTTTACGCGCCAGTTCCTTCCAACCCAGCATATCCGCATAGTCTTGCGGCAACAGGTGGTCTTTACCGTCCTCCCAGCGGTGCGATCGGCCCTGTTGCACGATCGCTTCCGGGCGCTCATTCGGAAAAAAATACCGATACATCGGGATAAACAATAGTGGAGGTATCGCCATCAATACGGGCCACCAGTACCGTCGCCATCCCGCGCGGAGCACATCGCCAAGGTAAACCGAGCCGAATGCGATGTATATGGGATACAATCCGATGGCGTAATAGTCTTTCGCCCTAAAATAAACAAACACCGCCAGCGTAATGAAAAACATCCAGAAGAAAACGATGTATTTTGCCAGCGTCGGGTGGCGCAATAGCCCATAAAGTCCCGCTGCAATAACTGGCAACGACCCTAAAAAAAACAATATTTGGGACATCAGGAATGACCAACGGTCTACATGTACCAGTTGCGTTTCCGATAGCTCCTTCATGTGCTCCATCACCGGAAAACCGTGCCGGTATTGCCACCATAGATTCGGTAACACGATCAGGGCCGCCAATACCACGGCACCATAAAACGCTCGCTTCGTAAACACCTTCCGCGCGGGCGTCATCAGGATAGCTGGCAAGAGGCCGATGAGTAAGAAAGCAATGTTGTATTTATTCAGGAAACCAATGGCAAACACCACCGCCCCCATATAAAGCCACTTCTGTTTTTCAGATCGGAGATACAGTACCGCCACGGCATAGAAGGCTGTCCACGCTAATATATCCAACGAGTTTGGCTGATACAGCGTATTCAACCGCAACAGTGCGGAAAACAACACGCATGTTGCCCCCAACGACCTGGCGAGGAGATTGCCACCCAATGCGCCGATCGTTTTCCACACCACCACGATCGTCAGCGCCCCGAAGGTGGCCGGAAAAAACTTCACCCAAAAGACCGAGTTACCTAAAACCTTAATTACAAAAGAAATCCATGAAGTTACGGGCGGTACAGATACGTAGCCCCATGCCAAATGGTTGGCCTGGTCGAGGTGAAGGAATTCATCGCGGTGCAGCTCGTACACCGGATCTATCAACACCGCCTGGAGGACAAGCTTCAAGGCGACAAATCCAATCAAGATCGTGGTACCTTTGGTCATGTTGGGTTTCATTTATGGGCCAACCCATGGCAAATATAATAAATCAGTCAGCTACCGCGCGGCGGCGTTGCACAATATACAGCCCCACCATCACAAGCAGCACGCCGGCCCACGTGTGCCAAGAGAGGGGTTCACCCATAAACGTTGCCGCAATGGCAAACCCCGCAACGGGGCATAGGAACAACCAGGCCGACGCCTTGATGGGATTATCGCGCAAAAGGTACAGCCAAAGGAGCACGGCAACGACCGAAACGGCAATGGCCAACCACAGCACCGCACCCCAAAATCGGCCATCGAACGTATTGGCTGTCTCGTCATAGAAAGACGCCGCAAACGGCAGTACGCACAACCCGCCGATTAGCGTTTGCCACCCATTGATGGTGAGGATATGCAATTTGCCCCAATCCCGTTGGGCGAAATAAATCGCCCCCGCCGAGTAGGAAAGCATACTGAAGAAAAGCACGGCAAGGCCGCGGGGAGTTGCATAGCTTTCGCCAAACAGCGGATACGATGCCAGCAGCATGCCGGCAATGCACAGGACGAAACTTGCCACGGTGCTCCAACCCACAGGCTGCTTATACCATACCGCGCCCATCACGGCGATGAGCACGGGATTGGTAGCCACAAACAAAGCGCCTAGCCCTGCCGACACCTCCTGCATGGCTACCACATACAAACCGAGATACAGGCCCACATTCAGGAATCCATAAACGGCAAGTCGCTTCCACAGTTGCCGCCCCACCGGCAACGGCTGTCCCATTACGAGGTGCGCAATGACCAGCATGACCGTAGCGGCCACCGCAAAGCGCGCGATGGCAATAATAAAAGGCTGCGCCACGAGCAGGCCGATCTTCGTAGCTGCCGATGCCGACGCCCACAAGACGGCAAACACGGTACCCGCAATCACATACCCCGCCTGTTGAATCGAACTTTTCACCTAACTATTAGCAGAATTTCACCGCGAAACTAAACAAAAGAATGGTTTTCGGTTTTATTTTATTTCCTTTGCAGGGTGCCGAGCACCAATTCGGCCGCGATACCATGCACTAAATGAATGTTTCAATCATGAAAACTGTACGTACCAAAGTCACTATGCTAGTTGTCAGCTCCATAGCCCTGGCTACCCTATCCCAGTCGTGCCAGTCGCCGGAAAGCGACACGGCTACCGATGAGCAAGCATCACCTGTTACGGTTGACGCATTTGCCGACCTCGAAATCCTGCGCTACGATGTGCCGGGGTTCGATGCACTTACCCTCCAGCAGAAAAAGCTGGCTTACTACCTTTACAAAGCAGCGCTCTCGGGCCGCGACATCATCTACGACCAACGCGGCAAAGACAACCTCACCATCCGGAAAACCCTCGAAGCGATCTTCAATAATCCCAAAACGGATAAAAGTGGCGCCGAGTGGGCGAAGCTCAAAACCTATGCTGGCCGTTTCTGGTTCAGCAACGGTGCCCACCACCATTACTCCAACGACAAATTTGTACCCGAGTGCAGCACCGAATTCTTCGCCGGGCTAGTACAAGCCTGCGACACGGCAACCCTTCCGCTGCTCGAGGGCGAAAGTGTCGCGGCGTTCATCCACCGCATCCAACCGGTCATATTCGACCCCACGGTCAACCCCAAGATGGTCAACCTCACCGAAGGAATCGATCACGTGGCCCAATCGTCCAACAACTTCTATGAGGGCGTTACCCAGCAGGAGGTCGAAGCCTTTTATAGCACGTTCCCCGATACGGGCCACGATCCCGAATGGGGCCTCAATAGCAAAGTGGTGAAAATAGATGGCAAGATTACCGAACAGGTATGGAAATCAGACGGCATGTACGGCAGCGCCATCGACCAGATTGTTTTCTGGCTCGAAAAAGCCATCCCGTTGGCCGAAAACCCGACCCAGCAACAGGCACTCACCCTTTTAGCGGAGTATTACCGCACAGGCGACCTCCACACGTGGGATGCATACAACAAAGCGTGGGTGCAGGATACCACCGGTACGATCGATTTCGCCAATGGCTTCATCGAAGTGTACAATGATGCCATGGGCATCAAGGGTAGCTACGAAGCGGTACTCTCCTTGAAAGACCTCGAAAGCACCAAGCGTATCAAGGCCATCGCCGACGAGGCGCAATGGTTCGAAGACAACTCACCCCTCATGCCCGAACACAAAAAGAAGGAAGTGAAAGGTATCAGCGCCAAAGCCATCACGGTCATTGCAGAGGCAGGGGACTCAGCTCCCAGTACGCCCATTGGCATCAACCTGCCCAACTCCGACTGGCTGCGCAAGGAGTACGGCTCCAAGTCGGTATCGCTTAGTAATATCGTACACGCCTACAATGAAAGCAGTGCCAACAGTGGCTTCCTCGAAGAGTTTGTAGCCGATACAGCCAAGCTGAGCCGCATGAAAAAATACGGCAACTTAGCGAGCGACCTCCATACCGATATGCACGAGTGCATCGGCCACGCTTCCGGCCAGATCAACCCCGGCGTGGGCACCACCGACAAAACGCTCAAAAGCTATGCGTCATGCCTGGAAGAAGCCCGGGCCGACCTCGTGGCCCTGTATTATATCCTCGATCCCAAGCTCATCGAAATCGGCGTCATGCCGTCGCTGGAAGCCGGCAAAGCAGAATACGATAGCTACATGATGAATGGATTGATGACACAGCTCACGCGTATCAATGCGGGCGACCAGATTGAGGAAGCCCACATGCGCAACCGCGCACTCAATGCATACTGGGTGTATGAAAAGGGCAAGGCAGACAACGTCGTCTCATTCGAGAAAATCGAAGGCAAAACCTACATCCAGGTCAACGATTACGAAAAACTACGTACCCTATTCGGCGAACTGCTCCGCGAAATCCAACGGATCAAATCCGAAGGCGATTACGAAGCCGGTAAAAACCTCGTCGAAACCTACGGCGTGAAAGTGAACCGCGAACTCCATGACGAAGTGTTGGCACGTTATGCGAAACTGAAACTAAAGCCTTACAAAGGCTTCGTGCAACCAAGGCTTACCGCCATCGAGGAAAATGGCGAGATCACCGACGTGAAGCTGGAATATGTAACCGACTTCTACGGCCAGATGCTGGAATACGGCAAAGACTATTCGCTGTTGCCGGCGGTGAATTAATCCGAAATCCATAGCTGTTGAGCACAACGCCACGGGTCATGCTCTAAACGACCCGTGACGCTTCTTTAATAGCGTGGCGGCTATATCTATATCTTATCCTTGCCCCGGTTTTCTTTGTCCATCCGGCGGATATCGGGCAACTTATCTACCGAAATCAGGTTCTTGAAATCCCAAAATGCCGACACGCACACGATTTTCCACGTGCCGTCGATTTTTTCCATTAGCCGCACCTCCTTGCTGTGAAAGAATACTTCCCCTTTCCGGTCACTATTAAACTGGTCCCACGTCAGATATGCTACATCGTCGCCATAGAATTTGAACGTGATGTTTTTCCTTTCCACGATCGGGTGGCTCGATACCGGCTCGGGGTTTTCATGGATGTACTTACCCACCGTATTATCGATATTCTCCCAGCCCACGCTGGAATCGAAGGTACCGTCTCGGTTGCTCCATGCCTGGAAAGCATACTCTTCCTGTACATAGGTCGATTTCCAATTGTCATAATCTCTCGCAAAAAACGCCGCTGTTTCCTTTTCAATGGTTGCCAATACGGCATCTTTCTCCTGCTGCAGCGCGGCTTCACTTCGCTCCGCTGCATTGTTTGCGTCGCAAGCCGCTAAAAATAGGCCCGTCAACAACATGGTAATGAGCGCTAACGGATGCCGGCGCGGGGTCTGTGTGCCACTAGGCACCCATAAACCGCTTTGTTGAGTGTTGAAGTCTAACCTTTTCATCATACTGTGTTTAATTGGTAAAAATGATAACCCTCCCTTTCCCTACACCATCCATACCATATAAACAATGTTCAGACCCAACGGTTTTCCTATCCTATCGGAAAAAAAACACTCATTCATGCACCATCGGCAGGTATTTTCGGCGGTTATCGATAATCACCCACACGTTTATCGCCATGATGAATAGTGCCATCGGCAACCCGGCAGGCGCTACCGTCAAGTGGATGAGCAGCACACCTACCGAAATAGGGAAGATAACAATGGCGCCCAATGCCTTAAACTTAGGTGGAATAAACAGCAAGCCGCCCACAATCTCGATCACGGCCACCAAAGGCATCAGCCAACCGATTTCCATGAATGCCGTAAAAACACGTATCAGCGCTTCCGGCAGGTCGTCCGGCACCGGCATGTAGTTAAAAAACTTGTTCAGCCCCGAATTGACGTAGCCAATACCAAACAATAAACGCAAGGCGAATTGGATTTTGTTCTTCATAATGTTGTATTTAATAATGGATACTTTTTACAAGTATCAGCATAAAATCCGATACCAACGGCAGGGAAAAACCGCTACCCCGCCATGTCGCCCAATATGGCAATGGCGTGCTGGATGTCTGGCACCCGCTCGAAGGCGATACGCAGTGACCCCTTTACCTCCTTGAGGTTGCAGATGGTAGGGTTATGCTGTACAAACTGCAATATTCTACCAAAGCGGTCACTCTCGAAGTAGGCGGGGTTGGTGGCGAAATAGCCGCGGAGAACATTTTTCTTGAAAGATACTTTTTCAAAGCCGATTTCCTTACCCAGCCACTGCAATCGCAACGTGTTCAGCAGCTCCTCTACCTGTGGCGGTATCGGCCCGAACCGGTCTCGCAGCGACTGCCTGAAGGCATCTAGCTGCTCCGCGTCTTCCAACTTGGAAATCTCATTATAGAGGTTGTACCGTTCGGCCACATTGGTCACATACTCATCGGGAATGAGTACTTCGAGGTCGGTATCGATCTGGGTGAACGACACGAAGTCGCGCGGCTTCACATCGGTAAACAATGCCGAGAATTCGTCGTCTTTCAGTTCTTGGATAGCTTCATCCAGTATTTTATGGTACATCTCAAAGCCAATCTCGGCAATGAAGCCGCTCTGCTCAGCCCCCAACAAGTTGCCACTACCACGGATGTCGAGGTCGCGCATGGCCACGTTGAAGCCGCTGCCCAGTTCCGAAAACTCTTCGATCGCATTGAGCCGTTTATAGGCCTCCGCCGTGAGTGTCGAAAGCGGCGGGCTCAACAGGTAGCAGAAGGCCTTTTTATTGGAGCGCCCCACACGTCCCCGCATCTGGTGGAGGTCGCTCAGTCCAAACATGTGGGCGTGGTTGATGATGATGGTGTTCGCGTTGGGGATGTCCAACCCCGCCTCGATGATGGTGGTGGCCACCAGCACGTCATACTCATGTTCCACGAATTTGAGCATCACATCCTCCAAGGCATCGCCCTCCAGTTGACCGTGGGCTACCCCTACCCGCGCGTGGGGCACCAGTTTCATGATTAAATTGCCCAGTTGCGGCAGGTCGGCGACGCGGTTGTGGATAAAGAACACCTGCCCACCCCGGTCTACCTCATAACTTACCGCCTCTTGGATGAGTGTTTCGTTAAAGATATGCAACTCCGTCTGCACCGGTTGCCGGTTTGGCGGAGGCGTATTGATGATGCTGAGGTCGCGCGCGCCCATCAATGAGAAATGCAACGTACGCGGTATCGGTGTGGCCGTCAGGGTCAGCACATCCACATTGGCGCGTAGCTGCTTGAGTTTCTCTTTCACCCCCACACCAAATTTCTGCTCCTCATCCACGATCATCAGGCCAAGGTCTTTGAATTTCACATCTTTGCTCACCAGACGGTGCGTGCCGATAATGATATCCAGCTTGCCCTCCGCAAGCCGCGCCAGCGTTTCCTTGATCTGTTTATTGGTTTTAAACCGGTTGATGTAATCGATGGTGCAGGGAAATCCCTTCAGGCGCTCGGTAAAGGTACGGTGATGCTGCATGGCCAGAATGGTGGTTGGCACCAGCACGGCCACCTGTTTGCTATCCGCTACCGCCTTAAATGCCGCGCGTATGGCTACCTCCGTCTTGCCAAAGCCCACGTCGCCACACACAAGGCGATCCATCGGATTGGGCGATTCCATATCGCGCTTCACATCGTACGTCGCCTTCTCTTGATCGGGGGTGTCCTCGTAGATAAACGAAGCCTCCAGCTCGGTCTGTAGGTAGGTATCCGGGCTGAATGCGTTACCTGTTTGTGCCTTACGTTGCGCGTACAGCTTTATGAGATCACGCGCAATGTCCTTAACTTTTTTTTTAGTGGTTTTCTTCAGTTTGTCCCATGCGTCAGTACCCAGCTTGTTCATCTTGGGAACCACCCCATCCTTGCCCGTATATTTCGAGATACGATTCAGCGAGTTGATATTTACATACAGCAGGTCATTGTCTGCATACACCAACCTGATAGACTCCTGTATCTTGCCATTCACCTCCACCTTTTCCAGTCCGGCATATTTGCCGATGCCGTGGTCGATGTGGGTAATGTAATCGCCGGGCTTCAGGTCGCGTAATTCCTTCAGGGTAATAGCCTGTGAGCGTTCATAACCCTTTTTCCGTTTGTATTTGTAATAGCGGTCAAATACTTGGTGGTCGGTATAGCATGCCACGCCAAGCGCCACATCGGCAAAGCCTTCGCGCAACGCGGTATGTATGGGCGTGAAAGTGACCGATCCGTCCATGTCTTCCAGGATGGTGATCAGCCGTTCTATTTGCCTGGGCGAATCACTGAAAATGCAATTCTCGATACGGGCCTTCTCGTTCTCTTTGAAATTATGTATCAGCAGGCTGAAATCCTTGTTGAATGACGGCTGTGGCCGCTGCCCAAACGCGATCGTATCATCGGCTTTATACAGAAATTGTTTACCGAATTCCACCACGGCGAAGTCACGCAAGATGGCCGACAGGTTCTTATCGTCGATAAAGTTGTACTTCGGGTCCACCCACTCGGGGTTCTGCTGCTTGTCTTCGGGCGATAGGGCACGCCACAATTCGGTGGCCTTCTTATAACCGCGCGCAATGATATCCAGTGTAAACTGCACATCTTCGAACCAAATCACCGCATCGGCCGGGATGTATTCCAGCAACGCGATGTTGCCTTCCGTAAGGAACTTCGCTTGTACGTTGGGCACGATGGTCACCGTATGGATGTTACTTACCGATAGCTGGCTTTCGATATCGAACGTGCGGATACTTTCGATATCGTTACCGAAAAATTCGATACGGTAAGGTAGGTCGTTAGAAAACGAGAAGATATCTACGATGCCCCCACGGATGGCGTACTGCCCCGGCTCATACACGAAGTCTACCCGTTCAAACTCGTACTCCTGCAAGAATTCATTGATGAAGTCGATATCAAGGTTTGCGCGCTGGGTAATCTCGAGCGTATTTTTCTCGAGGTCGCTGCGATTGATTACCTTTTCGGCAAGGGCCTCGGGATAGGTTACCACCATCTTGGGCAGCTCGCTTGTATGGTTGAGCGTGCTCAACGTTTCGGCGCGCTGCAATACGTGGGCGCTATCGGTCTGCGTAAAGTCGAATGCTTTGCGGTAGGAGGCTGGGAAGAAGAGCACCTGCTTGTCGAGCAGCCCTTCCAGGTCGCTTAGGAAATAAGCGGCATCCTCATGGGTGGGCAGTACGAATACAAGGGGCCGCTCTTGCAACTGGTAGCATGCCACGGCCACCATCGCATCGGCCGACCCGATCAATCCTTTGAGGTGGATGTTCGGGTTTTTGCCCTGCAAGGCCTTCGCCAAGGCCGCTACCGGGTCGCTCTGGCGAAATTTCGCTAAAATATCACTTATGCCCACTATCGTAAAACGCGGGCAAAGGTACGTAAAAAATAAGCTAATCAGGAGACTTCGCGTCTCATTTCCGATACCTGGGTATCCGCTATGAGGATAGCGATATGTGCGCGGGTCCCCTCCACCGTCCCGTCAGGGCTTAAGCGGTTCTCGATATTCCATTGAATGTGGTCCCGATAGCTCTTGTTGAACAGATCAATCCGCTTATCGGTAATACGGTGGCCCATGCTTTTATGGTCTGATCGATCCGTCAGGGGCTCCCCCAAGCCCACCCCATTGTCCTCCACCGTTAGCTGAATCGCCGAACCGTCCGACCTGGCGACGATCCGCAAGCGCTTGTCTCTCCGACCGGAGGGTGCCAACCCGTGGCAGAGTGCGTTTTCCACGAAAGGCTGGAGCAACAACGCAGGGATTACGTCGCGGTTTTCCCATTCTTCCATTTCATTGACGATCTGGTAGGTAAATTCGCCGTCAAAGCGGTTCTTTTCCAGTTTCAGGTATTGATCGAGCAGCATCAACTCATCGCACACGCGGTGTACCGGCCGATACGAAATTTCCAGCACCCGGCGGATAAAGTGGCTGAAATGGACAAGGTAATTGAGCGCACGGTCGTATTCCCTCTGCTCTACCAAGACGCGAATCGACCCCAGGCAGTTAAACATGAAATGGGGATTGATCTGCATCCGTGTGGCAATGATTTCCGCTTCCATGAGGTTCTTTTCGTACAGCGCCTTCAAGCGGGCATCCTTCTGCCGCTTTATCAGCTCGTCCGATCGCATCTTCAACCGCCGCATACGGAGCTTGAAAAACAGGAAGCCCGCCGCCACAGCCAACAGCCCCACCATCGCGAAGATAATCAGGTTTCCGGTACGCAGCTTGGCCTCGGCCAGTTGCTTGTCTTTGGTGAGCAATTCTATTTCCGCCTCCTTGCTCTCGAGATCATATTGCTGTTTGATAGCGGAAATCGCCACTTGCTGTTCGTGGAAGGCAAGGCTGTCTTTATACTGCTGTGCAATGCGATAGAACGTCAGGGCCCGCTTGCTGTCACCCTGCTGCTCGTAGGTGTCCGACATCGCGGCTGCGCTGTGTTGTAGCATGGCGTAGTGCCGCAGCTCGTTGCCCACATCATAGGCCCTCGAATATGCCGTTAGTGCCTGCCCCAGTTGTCCCCGCTGCCGAAAAACGTCACCGATGCTGCTCGCCACCGTAGCCTGGCCAAGTGGATTATCCAACGCCTCATACAACGATAACGACCGCTCAAAATAGGTTTCCGCCGTTTGCAAGTCCTTCCCTTCCTTCAGGTAGCTATTGCCAATAGCTTCCAAGGTGATAGCCATCCCATTCTTATCGTCCATCTCCTCATTCAACCGTTGCAACTCGGCCAGGTATTCGCGTGCCGTCCGGTGATCGCCGATTTCGTCGTAATAGCTTCCGATGGAAAGGTAATTCATGGCCTGCCCCAAGGTGTTGTTGGAGGCCTTTGCGATATCGAGGGCCTGCCTCAGGTACTGTAGCGCCTCCTCTTCGCGGCCCGGAATGCTCATCAGTGCTATGCCCAACCCGTTGTTGGCAATTTCCTGGTTCTTGGTATCTTGTTCCTTTTCGGCAATGGCCAGTGCCTTCAGGTAATACGCCACCGATACATCGAAATTGCCGTTGTGGCGGGCCGCCACCCCGGTGTTATTGGCAAAGATCATTTTACTCAGCGATGGGATAGCCATGTGCTCCGTCAGGTCGAAAGCTTTCTGGTGCAATGGTACTGCCTGCGCGTAATATTGATGGTAGCGGTAGAGTAGCCCGAGGTTGTCCAGCGCCTTTGCATAGAGGTACGTGTCGCCAAGGTCTACCGCATGCTGTACCGCGTCGGTAGCAAGCGCCATGCAACGGTCGCCGTGTTGTGCCTGGCGGTGGTATAACCGGGAAACCTCCAGCTGTGCCTCCACATAGGCAGCGTCTACAGGCGAATGCTTCAATACCTGTTCCAAGCTATCCAAGCGATCCGCCAGCACGGTTAGCGGCAACGAAGCCACGAACCCTACGATAATGAAGGCCGTTTGTCTCAGCAGGCAACTCGGTGTCATAATTGGCACATTATAACGACGAAGGTACGATTTATTTTTGTTAATCGACCAAATCGCAATCAGGGCTTGCCGTTACGAAGCCGGCAGCACATAACCGCCGGTGTCGACCTCCAAGGTAGGATGTGCGGCTTGGATTTCGGCAACGGCCGCGCCGGTTACATGGGTGCCAAAGAGGTAAACCCGGGTCAGAGCCGGCAAGGCCTTCAGATGGTCCACCCCCTTATTCCCGATAGCGGTCGATGATAGATTGAGGTATTGCAGTTGTGCACAAGCTGCCAGCGCGGCCAATCCCCCATCGGTTACGGCGGTGTGTTCCAAGTGGAGCTTCTTCAGTACGGGCAGTTTACCGATGTGGGCCATCCCCGCATCGGTAATGGCGGTGCGTCCCAATTGGAGCTGCACGATGTTGTCTTTGAGGCCCACCAACATCTCCGCATCGGCATCGTTAAAGCCTGGAGCGTTTATAGCGCTGACCATCACATAGTTGCTACCGTTCGCCACCGGCATCACCTTGATGCCCCGCGCTACCAACTGCTGCACAATGCCGGCATCTAGCGGTGGGGCTTCCGGTAGCGCCTCTTCGACATTTCCCGCTTCCAACTGTGCCAATGCGGTGGCAATTTCATCGGGTTGTTCCATATCCGCCACCCGGCCTTCGGCGGGTGCCCCCTGTGCAATCCACCATCCAATCACGGCGATTTCCCCAGGGGTTATCGGCGTACGACCTTTCGGCGGCATACGTTTTTCGTCGCTCACCGGGAGCGTCAACCGGTGGTAAAGCTCACTCTCCTCCGGCTGGCTGGGCACAATCACCGCACCACCATCACCCCCCGCTAACAGGCCCGCACGCCCGTGCAATGCCAAGCCACCCTCCTGCTTCTTGTCGCCGTGGCAACTTTGGCAGCGCCGGGCCAAAATAGGCTGTATAAGGCCGTCGTAGATAGCTGCCTCCTGCACGTTTTCGATTACAAAAGGCTCTTCCGACCGCGCCACCCCGAATAGCCCACCGAGTGCCGGCGGCATGGTTTCGGTAAGGTAACCTTCCCCATGGGTCAGGGTACCGCCATAATGGCCCGTTATACACAATAATACCATCAACAGACTGAATATCGAAAGGCGCCATTTCACAAATTGCCGCATTCCCGTACGCTGTTCCGTCCTGCCGCGGTAAAGCCACCATACCCCTACACTCAACACGGCCACCGCGATACCAAACCATTGGTGGAACCCCAGCGTACGGGCCTCATAGCCCCCATAGCTGGCAAGTAGCAGGCCCAGTCCGCTGGCCAGCACAGCAGATACGGCTCCCATAAGCAGCGTAAAGGGCACTGCCGGACGTAGGCCGCCGTAGGCCTCGCGCCTGGAAGCCCAAGCGATGATAAACGACACCATCAATATCCCAATGGGCAGGTGTACCAGCAAGGGGTGCCACCGGCCAAAAAACAAGATCAAATCACCCGCGTTTTCCATTATTCACTATACCTCGCTTTAAGCTGTTCAAACATATACTTATTGACCGACCACTGGTCGGCTACCGGCTGGCGCGTATAGGGTAGCACCGGCATATAGGTAGGGGGGCCGAATTCGGTCGTGATCGTCAAGGCGGTTTTGCCTCCCTGCCGCTGGTATTCCACCACGCGGTCCCACCACGCCATGTGCTGTGCCACCACCCCTGCCCACTCGGGCGCCCGTGGGTCGTTCACCTGTGGTCCCTCCGGATGGCCTACCCGCGCATGGAGATGCCGCGTACGCGACAGGGCAAGCGCTACCGCTTCCGGCTGGTCTCCCAGCATCGATTCATGTACGTTGCACCAATGCGAGATGTCCAGCGCCAGTGCCAATTCCGGCAGCGCTTCCAGGTATGACTTGGTCACGTGTGCAGCAAAACTGAATCGCCCCCTGTGGGTCTCGTGCACCACCTCCACCCCGCTTTCCTTGCTGATAGCCGTTGCCGCCTCGATCAGCGCCTTATTTTGGTCAAATGTAAAGTGATCTTTCCCCGTATGGCAGTTCACCAATCGGGGGCGCCGGGCTACCGCCCGTTCCAGGTTGGCAATGAAATTTTCCAGATACGCCTCAAACGTATCGCCATTCCCACTACTGAGCAAAATAAGCTGCAGATCGTATTTTTCCAACGCGGCCTCCATCGCGTCGCGTTGCGGCCCGTCGGCCGGCAGCCACGTTTCCACGCCATCAAAGCCCGCCGATTTCACGCGCGCGCAAAATGCGTCCCACGGCTCGGCCACTCCCCAGTTGGTACAAAAAAAACTGACCTTTACTTCCAGTGTTTGTGCGCTCATCATCATTACCGAGCATATAAGCATCAGCGGCAACACCGCTTTCCCCAATTCTTTGGCTTTCATTATCGTCCCAAGTTTCCGGTTAAACAATGGCATTGATCAGCTCGCCGCCCACATCCGTGAGCCGGAACGGCCGTCCCTGGAACTCGTAGGTCATGCGCTCGTGGTCAAAACCCATCAGGTGCAACATCGTGGCGTGCAGGTCGTGTACCGATGTCCGGCCCCCAATGCCCGTAAATCCGATTTCATCGGTTTCACCGTAAGAAACGCCGGGTTTTATACCTCCTCCTGCCAACCATACGGTATACGCATCGGTATGGTGATCGCGCCCCAGGAATGGCATATCCTTGTCGTCGCGG
>NZ_JBMQOC010000078.1:0-11339 GCF_053550995.1 Parapedobacter sp. | reverse complement strand
GACGCTGTTGTGAACCAATATCGATTCCAAAACCAGGATGTCTATGTATTTGATAGCAGATGTTGCTGCGACTGGATTTCGAAGGTAATGGATGCCGACTGCAAGGTGATTGGCGGCCTTGGTGGATTGGCAGGCAATACCCAGATAAACGGAGAAGATTTCGGGAATGCCGAATTCGTCCGTGAAGTATGGCGGAATCCGCGCAGCGAAAATGACGATCGGTAAAATACCACTAAAATTTAAAGTTATTTTGCCCAGGTTTCCAGACAACGGACGGGCGTTTTTCAGCATAGCGATAGATGAGCTGCATCATATAATGGTTGCTGGGGTACATGGTGAGCGTCTCCTTGACCGCCTCGGGTGTGGAGATATCGCCATGTTGGCTGAAGTACCCCATCCCATACAGTTTGCCGTGCTCTACCCAAATACAGCTTCGTTCGTCGCCATCCCGCCCTGCATCGATGATGGCGAAAGTAGGTAGGTGGTGCTCGAGATGGTGGAGGGCCGCCTGCACACGTGGATTGTGCACTTCGGGCGACGGGGGTTCGCTGGGCTTTCCTATGCCGCAGAGCGCCGGATGGAGGTCGAACTCACGGATGAGCCGATGCAGCATATGATAGGCGTCGAGGTGGCGATGGAAAACATGCACGGCGCTGTGGTGCTTGCCATGCTTACCAACGGCGAGACGTATATAACCACCACAATCTTCATAGGCATACAACGCATACTTCGGTTCAAAGCGCTTGAGTGCACGGTTATACGTAGGCCACAGGCGTTGTATCTCGGCGGCCTCCAGCAACAGGGCCATTAGCTCGGTGCCACATCGCTCATACGTAACGGCGTGGATATGGCGTAGGAAATGCTGGCGTTGCAACTGCGACGTGTGCCCGGTGAAATGCTGGGAGATCCGCTTGCGGATATCGCGTGCCTTGCCTACATAAATGGCCTTGCCGCCCTTATCGCGGAAATAATATACCCCGGCCCCGTTGGGAAGGGCATCGAACTGCTCCTTGGGGAGATGGGGCGGCAGTTGTTGGTGCTTGGATTTTTTCTTCAGCATCTCGAGGATAACACCTTCGTTGTCGCGACGCACCAATCGGCCAAACAGGATGGCCGTCGCCTCGGCATCGCCTCCGGCACGATGGCGGTTGCCAATGGGGATGCGTAACGCATCGCATAGCTTGCCCAAGCTGTAGGAAGGCTGGCCCGGGCATAGTTTTCGGCTCATCCGTACCGTGCAAAGTTTGGGTACATCGAGGTGGTAGCCAGCGGCGGCAAGGTGGTGTTTCACAAACGAATAGTCGAAATTGACGTTATGTGCAACGAAAACACGGTCGGTAAGCAACGCGAATATGCGGGGCGCTATCTCATTGAATGCAGGGCTATCAGCGACGAGCTCATCGGTGATGCCGGTAAGGGCCTGGATAGCCAACGGTATGGGGCGGTGGGGGTTGATGAGCGATGTAAAGCGGTCGATAACCCCGAAGCCATCGTGGATGAAGATAGCAATCTCGGTAATACCGCAGCCCGATGCATGGCCGCCCGTGGTTTCGATATCCACGATCGCGTATTGGACGGGTGGGGCAGAGGGCTTCATACGGGCAAATATACTAAATTAA
The DNA here is from genome assembly GCF_053550995.1 of Parapedobacter sp. Lineage (NCBI taxonomy): Bacteria > Pseudomonadati > Bacteroidota > Sphingobacteriia > Sphingobacteriales > Sphingobacteriaceae > Parapedobacter > Parapedobacter sp. The sequence continues at coordinate 9,720 of NZ_JBMQOC010000078.1, read as the reverse complement.
TTAGTTGCTGACGCATGGTTTCTTTTTACGGCCTATTTTTCTATATTGGCGGTCAATTAAAAAACATAAAGATGAAGAAAATATTGCTACTTACATGCCTTGCCATGGCATTCCAATTCGCCTGCTTCGGCCAACTACGGATACCGAATGTACTATCGGATAACATGGTATTGCAACGGAATGCGGATGCCCACATCTGGGGCTGGGGATATGCATCCACGGAAGTGGCCATCAAGGCGTCGTGGCTCGACGATACGGTAAAGACCAAAGTCGACCCTGGCGGCCGCTGGATGGCGCAACTACCCACCACCCAGGCAGGGGGGCCTTACGAGCTGGAAATTGTGTCGGCGGGAGCCAAGATCACATTGCATAACATCCTTTTGGGAGACGTATGGCTGTGTTCGGGGCAGTCGAACATGGAATGGGGCGGTAATCAGCAACTGCAGGAAATACTGGATGAGCTACCCCACGCAAACGACGACCAGATCCGTTTGCTGCAGGTAAGCCGCACCGCGGCAGATTATCCGCAAGACAATATTCCAAACAACTGGCAGACATTGAGTGCCGAGTCACTGAAGCCATTCTCGGCGATCGGTTACTTCATTGCAAAAAGGCTACGTGCGGAACTCGACGTTCCCATCGGCATCATCAACGCATCGTGGGGGGGCACGCCAGCGGAGGTGTGGACGCCCGACTATCTCATTGAAAATGACCAGGAACTGCGCCGGTTGGGAGCTATGCAGGGAGAGGCACCATACCGGCCGAAAGATGCCGGCGTATTGTGGAACAGCATGATCCGGCCCCTGACGCCTTTCGTGCTATCTGGCTTCTATTGGTATCAGGGCGAAAGCAATGTGGGTACGTGGTGGGGATACGATAAGCTGATGCGCGCCATGGTGACCTCATGGCGGATGGCCTGGGATGCGGAGTTGCCTTTTTATTTTGTACAGATTGCCCCCTTTGCCTATGGCAACGAACAGCCATTGGCCGCCCTGCTCCGCGAACAGCAGGACATGACAGCGAAGACCTTGCCAAATACGGGCATGGTGGTGGTAAGCGACCTCGTGGATGACATCAAGAATATCCATCCCGCGCAAAAACGGGAAGTGGCCGACAGACTGGCGTCGATTGCTTTGAATGCGTATTATGGCGTTCGGCATGACTCGGATTACCGCTCGCCGTTGTATAGAGACTATCGGGTGCAGGGTAAAACGATCGTTGTTTCTTTTGATCATCTCGAGGATGGATTGAAGGTGAAAGGCGACCGGATTACGGACCTCTATGTCGCAGGTGCCGACCATATCTTCCACGAGGCGCAGGGAACCATTAAGGGAAATGAGCTTATTGTATCCTCAAAGGAGGTCAGCAATCCCGTAGCGGTGCGTTTTGGGTTCACGGAAACGGCCATGCCCAACCTATTTAATTCCAACGGGTTGCCCGTAGCGCCATTCCGGACGGATAACTGGGGCTTCTAAATTAAGACGGGTCGGTCGATGGGGGCGGTGCCGTAGGGGTATCGCCATCCCCTGATTCGGCCAACGCGGCATCAGGGCGTTGCCTTTTCTTCAGCGGTACCGCCATGAAATAGATGCACGCCAACACCCACGTACCCCAAAACAGGTAAACGCCGGCGTGGAAATTAACTTTCATCACCCGGTGGGTCGTCGTCGTAAAATCGAGGTAGGTGAAATAGGCACCTACGAGGCCGAAAAGCAGGAAGAGCAGAAAGGCTGTGAATGCCAGTCGGCGGCCCAGCAGCCGCTTCACCAGCCACAGCACGAGCAGCAGGGCCAGTTGGATGATAAACAGTAGAATCGCCGTTTTCCACCAAATTTTGAACAGGCCGTATTCGCGGTACATGACACTGATACCGACCTTGCCGATAAATGACATCTGCGAGAGTAGGACGCCAGAAATCGTGGAGAGAAGCGCCTGTATGGCGATGAGGGTGGATATACCTTTCATGGCCTTATTTGGTTACGCCCCAGCCCGTTTCACTATGGAAGCGCAACGAATAGGACTTTTTGATAAAGGAAGCATTATTGTCTGCACCCTTTTCGGCGAAGTCGGCGAAATCCGTTTCGGACTTGGAAAGTGTTACCGTAGCTTTGGCCCGGTTCTTACCGGTTTGCTCGATATGCGCGCCGCCATCTTCATCCAACGCGTAGGTCGCCGTTTTTACCGTAGCCCGCTTTTCTGTCTTCTCCAATACGAAAGGGATGGACTTGTCCGTCAGTTTAATCAGATAAACGAAGGTACTGTCTTTAGACAGGAACCGTTTGCGCTCCTTCAGTAACTCCATGGTCACGTAGCCGTCCTTTTCAAGCGCCTCATAAGCGGCGAGTAAGTCGGCATCCTGTTTCTGACTGAACTTCACTTCGCCGTAATCGATTTCGGCGGTTTCATAGACCGGGTTGGATTCCATGAAAAAACCTATTTCGCCCAGCGCCACGCGCTCGCTGAGGGACTTGTCGCTGCCACAGGCCCCTAAAATCGCTACCAGGCATAGCGCAACCAATAAACGGATAGATATTGCCATACGTATGTTTTATTTTCATTTAATTATTCATCCTTTGTCTGCCGATGAGCTCGATGTAAATAATGATTGCCCTGTGTGCTCATATTATTTACATCCAAAGGTATTGATTTGCAAAAGTTATTCCAACGTTCAAATGCCTATTTAAATGGGTATGGCCCGAATTACTTAAGATTAACGTCATTTAGCACTTTCGCCAGAAAAAATATCATTACTTTTGGCCCGAGCCGGTTTTCGTAGCGGCTATAACCTTTATATGCTCACAATTAAATGCACAACATGAATCGATTAATTTCCCTGCTGACATTCCCTTTGTTTATCCTATTCCTCGCGCCGCAGGTAACCATCTCCAGTCCGCCGCCGTTGGCAGACAGCTTGGCGCTAACCGACACGCTGCCGATGGATGCAACCGTGCTGCGCGGCAAGCTTCCCAATGGGTTTTCCTATTACATACGCCATAACGAAGAACCCAAAGACCGGGTGGTGATGTATTTGGCCACCAAGGTGGGTTCCATACTGGAAACCGATAACGAGCGGGGGCTGGCCCATTTTCTTGAGCACATGCAGTTCAATGGCACCAAAAATTTCCCAAAGAACGAGCTAGTGGATTACTTGCAGCGGGCCGGCGTACGCTTCGGCTCCGACCTGAACGCATACACATCGTTTGATGAAACGGTCTATCAACTGCCTATCCCTTCGGACGACCCGGCACTGCTGGAAAGCGGCCTGCTGGTGATGCGCGACTGGGCACAGGACGCACTTCTGGATGGCGAGGAAATAGACAAGGAACGTGGCGTGGTACTCAATGAGCTACTCGGTGGCAGGGGCGCGCAGCAACGCATGCGCGATCAATATTTCCCGATGATATTGAACGACTCACGCTATGCCCAGCGGCTCCCGATCGGAACGCGCGAGCTGATTGAGGGGTTTGACCACGAGACCCTGCGAAATTTCCACCGTAATTGGTACCGCCCTAATCTGCAAGCGCTCATCATCGTGGGCGACATCGACGTGGCCGATATGGAACAGCGTGTCAAAACATTGTTTGCCGACCTGGAAAACCCTGTGGACGCACCCGATAGGGCCGAATACGATATCCCGTTGACAGGCAAAAACCAGTTCATGGCAGTAACGGACGCCGAAATGCCGCAGACGGTGGTCCAGGTCATCGTCAAACATCCGGAAGCCACGGTGAAAACGGTAGCCGACTACCGTATGCAGCTTACCAAGTCGCTCTTCAACCAGATGGCAGGAGCCCGTTTTGCGGAACTGACCCGCCAATCGGACCCGCCTTTCATCCAGGGCGGTGGCAGCATCGGCGGTTTTCTGCGGGGCCTGGATGCTTTTACGATGTATGTGGCCGCTAAGCCAGGGGAGATACAGCGCGGCTTTGAAGCGGTGGTTACCGAGTTTGAACGTATCAAACGGCATGGATTTACGGCCACCGAGTTGGAACGGGCAAAAAGCAACTTCCTCACCAGTGTGGAGTCGGCCTATGCCGAACGCGATAAACGGGAGTCGGAAAGCTATGTAGGCACTTATCTTAATCATTTCCTGCAAGGAGAGCGCGCCTTGAGCAATGAAGACCGCTACCGTTTAGGCACATCACTCATCGGCACCATCACGCTCGACGACGTGAACGCGCTGGCCAACCAGTATTACACCGATACGAACCGCGACATCCTCATCCTGGCACCCGAAAAGGACCGGGATAGCTTGCCCGATGAACAGACGGTGAACGGGTGGCTGGCAACGGTAAAGGCATCGGATATTGCGCCGTACGATGATAACGTGCAGGATGTACCCCTGCTCAAGACGCAGCCCCAACCCGGAACCGTTACCGAACGCCGTGAACGACCCGAGCTGGGTGTTACGGAAATGAGGTTGAGTAACGGTGTACGTGTGATTCTAAAACCAACTGATTTTAAGAATGATGAAATAAGAATAACGGCCTTCAGTCCGGGAGGAACGTCGCTGTATGGTGATCATGATTTTCTTTCGGCGGCCTATGCAGCCAGTGTGGTGGGGGGAAGTGGCCTCGGCCCGTACGATGCAACACAGCTCACCAAGTACCTCAGTGGCAAAAAAGTATCGGTGAGGCCATATATAAGCGAGTTATCCGAGGGGTTCAACGCCACCAGTGGCAAGAAAGATCTGCAGACGGCATTTGAGCTCATATATGCGTATTTTACGGTACCACGCCTGGACATGGACGTATTCGAAGGATATATGCAGCGGATAAAGGCGTCGCTGGCCAATAGATTGGACGACCCCAATGCTGTATTTTCCGATACGATCAATGCCGTGTTGTATGACCACAACATCCGCCGTACCAGCATGACGGTGGCACAGGTAGACCAGGTGGACCCACAACGCGCATACGCCATCTATCAGGAGCGCTTTGCCGATGCTTCCGACTTTACCGTCACCATCGTAGGTAGTTTTACGGAAGCGGAAATGATGCCGTCGGTACTCCAATATTTAGGTGGCCTTCCGGCCACAGCCAGGCAAGAGGAAGGCCAAGATCTCGGCCTTTATCCACCCCAACATGGATTGGAGCGCACGGTATACCGGGGCAAAGAGCAGAAATCGAGCGTGCGGCTCTATTATTTCGGCGACTATGATTATTCCGAAGCCGAAAACATGCAGCTCGACGCGTTGGAAAGCATTTTGAATATCAAGTTGATCGAGCGCCTGCGTGAAGCTGAAAGTGGGGTTTATGGTGTGTCTGCACGGGCATCGTACAGCAAATCGCCGCGCTTCAGGTACTCCTTTAGCGTAGCCTACGGAACGAGTCCCGACATGGTGGAACCGCTGATGCTATCCGTCCTTGACGAGATCAATAAAATCAAACGGGATGGTCCCGAGCAGGTGGATATCGAGAAGTTCGTGAGCGAACAGAAGCGCCAATTGGAAGTCCAGCTGCGTGAAAACGGTTTTTGGCTGGGCCACCTATCGGGGGCTTACCAACGCGACGAGGACCCGGCCTATATTCTGAAATATGTAGATGAACTGGGCAAGGTGACTCCAGAAAGTGTGAAAGCGGTGGCGAATAAATACCTTGGGGAAGAGCGCCTATTTAAATTTGTACTCATGCCCGAAGTGCAATAATTTGGGATAATACGTGCTTTTTTGAAATAAGAAACGCCCTGGTGGTTGCCAGGGCGCTTTTTCGTTTAAACCGTGATGTAATTAGCCTAAGTAGGATTTCAAAATCCGGCTACGTGACGTATGGCGTAGGCGTTGCAACGCTTTGTCTTTGATCTGCCGCACCCGCTCGCGGGTGAGGTTGAATTTCTCGCCGATCTCTTCCAATGACAATTGGTGGTTGGAACCCAAGCCGAAAAACAACACGATGATTTCGCGTTCCCGCTCGGTAAGCGTAGCCAACGACCGTTTGATTTCTTCGGAAAGCGACTCATCTATCAACGTGCTGTCCGTATCCGGGTCGGCATTTTCGAGTACGTCCAATAACGTGTTCTCTTCGCCCTGTACGAACGGAGCATCCATGGAAACATGGCGCCCCGAATTGCTCAACGTGTCGGAAACCTTGTCGACCGTGGTCTCGAGGATGTCTGCCAATTCTTCAGGTGAGGGTTCGCGTTCGTACTCCTGCTCCAATTTGGAGAATGCTTTGCTGATTTTGCTTAACGACCCTACCTGATTCAATGGAAGGCGGACAATACGCGATTGCTCGGCGATAGCCTGCAGGATGGATTGACGTATCCACCAAACGGCATAAGAGATAAATTTAAAACCCTTGGTCTCATCAAAACGTTTGGCGGCTTTGATCAACCCGAGGTTACCCTCGTTGATCAAGTCGCCCAAAGTAAGGCCCTGGTTTTGGTACTGTTTGGCAACGGAAACGACGAAACGAAGATTCGTTTTCGTCAACCGCTCCAATGCGGCCTGGTCGCCCTCCCGTATTTTCTGCGCAAGGATTACCTCTTCTTCGGCTGTAATCAAGTCTACTTTACCAATCTCGTGCAAGTATTTGTCGAGCGACTGCGATTCGCGATTGGTAATGGATTGTGTAATTTTGAGCTGTCTCATTTAATCTGTTAAGTACCTTCCTTTCTGAAAAGAGTGCAAAAATACGGTTTTTCTAATCATATAAACTGATTTTTTTGGAAAAAGTTGTCTGATTTAGAGGAAATTATCCGATTTTTTTACCCTTCACCATACCTCAAAAAGTGTTCCAAAATATATGGAACCCTAGTGGACATGACCATCCGGGTTATTCAAGTAATTAATTTGTTTTCAGATGGTTATGTATAGATAAGGCGTGTTATCGGGTTTTTCGGGGGCTTGATTATGAAACAATTGTGACAGACGACGGGCGATACCCCCTTAAAAACGCTCCAATGTCCATCCGCGTTTTTCCCGCTTGTTGCAGTTCCTCGATATGGATATAACCGTCGGTGCAAGTACCTTTCAGGTACGATAAGCCATCCGAAAGATACGTCCCGGGTGGATATGGGGTATCCGCTTTTTCTTTACGGGCCTTAAAGATTTTAATAGGGTGATCATCCAGCGCCGTATATGCCGTGGGATAGGGGCTGAGTCCGCGGATAAGGTTGTACACTTCATCCACGGGTTTGTGCCAGTCGATCCGCCCATCATCTTTGAAGATCTTGGGCGCATGCTTGAGAGCCGTTCCTGCGGAGAGCTGTGCCTGCGGAACAGGTTTGGCCGTCCCATCGGCAATGGCGCTTACCGTCCTTACGAGCAGTTCGGCACCCACGGCCATCAACCGGTCGTGCAGATCGCCTGCGGTGTCGTCGGGCGCTATGGTTACCCGCTCGGCAAAAAGGACATGGCCGGTATCGATTTCGTGTTGAAGCAGGAAAGTGGTAACGCCACTTTCCGTCTCGCCATTGATGACCGCATGGTTGATGGGCGCTGCACCGCGGTACTGGGGCAGGAGGGAGGCATGCAGGTTGACCGTGCCGTATGCAGGCATGTCCCATACCACTTCGGGTAGCATCCGGAAAGCCACAACCACCTGCAGATCGGCCCGCAGTGCCCGGAGCTCGGCGAGAAAGGCGGCATCACGGAGCTTCTCCGGTTGCAGGACAGGCAACTCCCTGGCAAGGGCATACTCCTTCACCGCCGATTGGTGTAATTTACGGCCACGGCCAGCAGGCTTGTCGGGGGCGGTTACCACCGCCACGACCTCATGCCCCGCATCGAGCAGGGCGGCAAGCGAAGCGACGGCAAACTCAGGTGTACCCATGAAGATGATGCGCATGTTGTAATTCGTATTTCGTATTTTTAATCCGGTACCTTACCTTTGCAAAGGTACAAATTATATCGGGCGGCTTGAATTTCCCATACTTTTTAGCGAAACGGATTTCGATGGACGGAAAACGGACCTTCTCCGGCCTGATTGTTCGCGTGGCAGTGGGTGCCATCGCTTTGGGGATAGCCACGATGATGCTTTCCATCGCGGTGCTGAAAGGCTTTAAGGGCGAGGTGACCGCCAAGCAACGGGGTTTTTTTGGCGACATCACCTTAAGCAATTATGACCTTAATGAATCTTATGAACCTGAACCATTATCACTTACCCCATCGGAAATAAGCGAGCTGAGGGCGGTGCCCGGTGTCACCGATGTGCGTTATTTTGCCAACAAAGCCGGCATTATCAATGTGAACAACGAGGTGGAAGGTGTGTTGTTCAAGGGAATAGACAGCAGTTACAACCAACAGTACCTGGCAACGACGCTGATAGACGGCCACCCCATCGATTTTGCCGATAGTACAAAAGCAATGGGGCAAATAATGCTTTCACAATATACCGCGAACAGGCTGCAACTGGCGGTAGGCGACGACTTCATCATGTATTTTATACAGCCCCAAGGCCGACCGCGGCCGCGGAAATTCCAGATAGCGGGTATCTTCCATACGGGCGTGGAGGAGCTCGACAATACCTACGTAATCGGTGCGTTATCGATGGTAAGGCGGCTCAACGATTGGGACGCCAGTGCCGTTGGCGGCTACGAAGTAGCCATTGATGACTTCAGCAGCTTGGAGGAACTCACGGAGCGGGTGGCTACGGTATTGCCCGTCTCGGTCGATGCCATCAATGTTCGCGATCAGCTGCCCCAAATCTTCCAATGGTTGGATTTATTGGATGTCAACACCGTCATTATCCTGATTTTGATGGTTGTTGTCGCGGTGGTCAATATGGTGTCGGCGTTGCTCATCATGATGCTGGAACGCACCTCGATGATCGGCATATTAAAAGCGCTCGGTTATACCGATGGTGGTATCCGAAATGTGTTTTTATACCAGGCGGCATACCTTATCGGATTGGGCCTTTTCATCGGCAACCTGCTGGGGTATGGGCTCTATTGGTTCCAGCGCGAAACCCATTTCTTTAAATTGGACGAAACCAATTATTACGTTGCCTATATCCCGGTGGACATCACCGCGCTGGAGGTGCTTCTGCTCAATATCGGGATAGCAGGGGTCGCCTTGGCTGTATTGCTGATCCCATCGTACCTCATTGGTCGTATTAGCCCGATTAAGGCCATCCAATTTCAATAAACTATCTTATTTTGCCCGATTTTGCGTATGTTTGGACAGTATTCATAGCGTTTGTGCGGTGACTCATTTAGCAATATTATATGAATAGAAATACACTCGACCATATCCAACACGCGTTTGATACGCCTTTAAGTAACCCTGTTTTAATCTTTGCCCTTGTTCTTTTTATCATCCTGCTGTCGCCGATATTGCTACGCCGGATTAAAATACCGGGAATCATCGGATTGATTATCTCGGGGATTATCGTGGGACCCCACGGGTTGAATTTGTTGGAACAGAATGCGGCGGTCGACTTATTTTCGACGATAGGCTTGATTTATATCATGTTCATTGCCGGCTTGGAATTGGACATGAATGAATTCAAGAAGTCACAACATAAAAGCCTGCTATTCGGATTGCTTACGTTTGCTGTGCCCATTTCTATCGGGTATACCGTGTTTTATTACTTGTTGGGTTATGAGATGGTGCCTAGTTTGCTGATTGCCAGCATGCTGGCAACCCATACGCTGGTTGCCTATCCGATTGTTAACAATTACGGCATCTCAAAGAACGAAGCCGTGGCCATAGCTATAGGTGGTACGATACTTACCGATACGGCGGTTCTGGTGATATTGGCAGTGATTGTTGCGGCATTT
>NZ_JBMQOC010000077.1:0-21242 GCF_053550995.1 Parapedobacter sp. | reverse complement strand
TTTAGGATACTTCGTGGATGAGATTATCGACGAGGATCGACAAGACGAGGTTTTCGATTATTTCCGCGGCGCGGAAATCGATTCCGTCGACCAAGCATTAAGTGATTTGGGCTCCGATGATTATACCTACGAAGAAATCCAGTTGATGCGGATTAAATTCATGTCGGAGTTGGGTAATTAAAATTCAAAACACTGTATTACAGTAGTTTATTTGGGTGTTTTGTCAAATTTTCATTTTAACACTACTATTTCTATATACATTAGGTATATTTGTGCCATGAAAAGGGTCGGGATGGTTATCCGACCTTGATAGGAGCAAGAATAACAGAGTATATAGGCGGATTTATTCCATTAATAGCTAGACAACATCCATGCAAAGTTTCAGGACCGAACTGGAAAACCCGGTCGTAGAAAAGGAGATTATTGAACTGGAACGCAAAATCAGGGCGTTCCGGGACGGGTCATTGCCAGAACAAAAATTTAAAAGCTTACGGCTAGCCCGCGGTATTTATGGACAGCGGCAACCCGGCGTTCAAATGGTGCGGATCAAGCTGCCGTTTGGCAAGGTCACATTCAAACAGCTGCTCCGTATATCGGACATTTCCGATGAGTACGCCATCCGTAATCTACATTTCACCACGCGACAAGATATCCAGATCCACTTCGTGAGCCTGGACCGTACGCCTGAGTTATGGGCAAAGCTGGCTGAAGATGATATTACGATACGGGAAGCCTGTGGCAACACGGTGCGTAACGTCACGGCATCGCCCGAGGCGGGCATCGACCCCAACGAACCTTTCGACGTGTCGCCGTATGCCCACGCCACGTTCTCTTATTTCCTCCGTAATCCGATTTGCCAAGAACTTGGCCGGAAGTTTAAATTCGGTTTTTCGTCCAGCCCCCGGGATACTGCTTTTGCTTTCGGGCAGGACCTTGGGTTTATTCCTAGGGTCCGAACGGTGAACGGCCAAGAGGAACGGGGGTTCCGTGTCGTATTGGGAGGCGGGTTAGGAGCCCAGCCCATGGCAGGGCACGTGGTGCACGAGTTCCTTCCCGAAGACCAACTGATACCGTATTCTGAAAGCGTGCTGCGAACATTTGACCGGTACGGTGAGCGGAATAACCGGAACAAAGCCCGGTTTAAGTACCTGATCCAGAAATTGGGCCTCGAAGAAGTGAAACAACTGATCGGTGAAGAACAAATCGCTAGCAAAGTAAAGACCTATAGCATTGACCGTAACGCAGTGCCGCAACCCGAGCCTCCCGGCCACGTTCCCACCGAGGTGGCGCCGGTGGTTGATAGCATGGCCTACGAAATCTGGCGGAAAACTAATGTCTGGGAGCAAAAGCAAGCAGGATTCTATGCAATCAATATCAAGGTGCCAACCGGCGACATGCCTACCGAGAAAGCAAGGGTGTTGTTGGCGGGTATCCGCGGCCATGTGGCCGACGAGTTGCGCGTGACGCAAAACCAAGGGCTGTTGCTGAAGTTCGCACGCGAAGAATCGCTGCCGCATATCTACAATATATTGCTTAAAATCGGCTTTGCGAAACCTGGGTTTGATAGTGTGGCAGACGTGACGACCTGTCCGGGTACAGACACCTGTAACCTAGGTATTTCAAACAGTACCGAAATGGCCCGGGTATTGGAGTCATTGATTTATGAGGAATACGAGGAACTTGTTTACGATCGGGACCTAAAAATAAAAATCAGCGGCTGCATGAATTCGTGCGGACAGCACGGAATCGCCAATATCGGGTTGCACGGTAGCTCGCTAAAAGCCAATGGCAAGGTAGTACCTGCGGCGCAGATCATGCTCGGCGGCGGCGTTTTGGGCGATGGACTTGGCCGTGTGGCCGAACGGGTGATCAAGGTCCCCTCTAAGCGGGTTGACCAGGCGGTACGCTTGTTGTTGGATGACTATGCGGCAAACGGACTACCGTCGGAGCATTTCCATGCGTATTTCGAACGCCAAACCAAAGACTATTTTTACCGGATGCTGAAACCACTTGCCGACCTCACCAACTTAATAGAAGAAGAGTTTGTTGATTGGGGCCACCAAGAGACCTACCAGCAAGCCATCGGCGTAGGCGAATGTGCAGGCGTGGTCGTCGACTTGGTTTCCGTATTGCTCTTTGAAGCGGAAGAAAAACTCGATTGGGCGAATGAAAGCTACAGTAATGGCGCATTTGCCGATGCGATTTATCATACGTATAGCATGTATATCAGTGCAGCTAAAGCGCTGTTGCTGGAAAAAGGAATCCACAGCAGCACCCAAATTGCCATCATCAACGATTTTGAGAAAAATTTTGTAGAATCCGGTGATGTTGACGTTCCGGGAGGGTTTGCCAGTCAGGTACTTGAAATCAATAAACAAGACCCATCCGAGGCGTTCGCACGGCAGTATTTAGCGAAAGCTATCGACTTCCACCAAGCCAACATCGCCAAACGGTCGGTGGCCGAAGCGGCAAACGGTTAACGAACCGTATTCCGATACGGATACAGAAATAACTGAACAACGAAATGAATAGACATCCCAAAATAACACTCGTGGGGGCTGGGCCTGGAGATACCGACCTGATCAGCTTAAAAGGCTTGAAAGCGTTGGCGACAGCGGACGCCGTACTATACGACGCCCTGGTGAATGAAGAATTATTGGATTATGCGCCTAAACATGCGTTACGCATCTTCGTAGGCAAACGGGCAAATCACCATACATTCAGCCAGCTGGAAACAAACCGGATGATGGTTGAACTCGCACAGACAAACGGCCATGTTGTTCGCCTGAAGGGCGGCGATCCGTTTGTTTTCGGAAGGGGTGGGGAAGAACTGGACTATGCCGCCGAAAACAATATCACTACCGCGGTGGTTCCCGGTATCTCCAGTGCCATTGCGCTGGCTGGGCTGCAAGGGGTTCCATTGACCTATCGTGGCATAAGTGAAAGCTTTTGGGTGATTACCGGAGCTACCACGGCGGGTTCGGTTTCGAAAGATATCCACGCAGCGGCCCGAACGGACGCCACAGTGGTGGTGCTGATGGGATTAAATAAATTATCGGAAATCGCCCGTATTTATCAGGGCGCCGGGCGGGGGAATCTGCCGGTAGCGGTTATCCAGAATGGATCGCTGCCCGACGAAAAAACAGCATTGGGCACCATGGATAACATCGCCGATGAAGCCCAAGCCCGACAAATAGGTGCGCCAGCGGTGATTATTATCGGTGAAGTGGTAGCCAAACATGTGCAATACGGATCGAAAAGGAGCCGGGAAGATGCCATAGCGGTATGAGCGACCAAGTGAGCAACCAACTATTCCCTGTATTTCTGCAGTTGAATCGATTGCAGACCCTCCTTGTGGGTGGTGGGAATGTGGCATTGGAAAAGCTTACTGCATTGCTGGGCAACAGCCCCCACGCGTCGGTTAAGGTTGTCGGCAAGGAAATCAGTCGGGAAATACGGGTTTTTACCCGCGCGTACCCGTCAGTCACTTTGTACGAGCGGGCCTTCGAAAATGCCGATTTGGATGGGGTGGATGTGGTCGTTGTTGCGGCCGATAATGCCGATTTGAACGTACATATCCGGAACGAGAGCCGTAAACGGCATTTGTTGATCAATGTTGCAGACAAACCGGATTTGTGCGATTTTTATCTAGGTTCTATCGTGAAAAAGGGGAATTTGAAGCTCGGTATATCCACAAACGGGAAATCGCCCACGATTGCGAAGCGGATCAAAGAGTTGCTGAATGAGGCGCTCCCCGAGGAAATCGACGAGACACTTAATTATATGAGCCAACTTAGGGACTTGTTAAAAGGTGATTTTGCCGACAAGGTAAGGACACTTAATGCACATACCGTATCTTTGCTCGCGTCAAAAGATGAAAAATGAATGCACTGACAACTGAAATTACTGCCCTCGTGGACGGAAAGGCCATAGCTGATGCGCTGGCCTCAATTACCCACCGTTTTCCAGGACGTGTGGTTTTTTCCACCAGTTTCGGCGTCGAGGACCAGGCGATCACGCACATGATCTTTAGCAACGATTTGCCGATACGTGTTTTTACGCTCGAAACCGGACGGCTGTTCCGTGAAACCTACTACGTATGGAACCGAACAGTGGAGCGCTATAAAAGAAAAATAGAAGCTTATTTCCCAGACACACAAGCCGTTGAGCAATTGGTTACTGAAAAAGGGCCGGCCAGCTTTTATGAATCCGTGGAAAACAGGAAGGAATGTTGCCGCATCCGTAAAATAGAACCGCTCCAGCGTGCTTTGCATGGTGCGGCCTGTTGGATAACGGGTATCCGTGCGACGCAATCTGATAACCGGCAAGGCATGGCGCAGGTGGAGTGGGACGCAGGCAACAACTTGGTCAAGTTCCACCCGATTTACCATTGGTCGTTGGAAGACGTCTGGGATTATGTAAAAGAACACCAAATCCCGTATAACCCGTTGCACGACAAAGGATTCCCAAGTATCGGTTGCGCACCCTGCACGCGGGCAGTGGGAGAGGGGGAGGATTTCCGCGCAGGCCGTTGGTGGTGGGAGGACAAAAGTAAAAAGGAATGTGGCTTGCATGCAACGTGACACGCTCGGCCGCTAGAAGAAGAATAATTAGATGAAATAAAGCAGAGATAATAAACATGGATTATTTAGACCATTTGGAGGCTGAGGCCATATACATTTTACGGGAAGTGGCGGGGCAGTTCGAGAAACCGGCATTGTTATTTTCAGGCGGGAAAGACTCGATTACCCTGGTGCATTTGGCAAAAAAAGCGTTCAGGCCCGGAAGGTTTCCTTTTCCACTCGTGCATATCGATACAGGACATAACTTTCCGGAAACGATCGCTTTCCGTGATGCATTGATAGCAGAACTGCAAGAAGAATTGATTGTGGGCTTTGTGCAAGATAGCATAGATGCCGGCAAAGTGGTTGAACAAAAAGGAAAGAATGCCAGTCGTAACCAGCTTCAAACCACCACGTTGCTGGATACCATTTCTGCGAATGGCTTTGACGCTTGCATCGGTGGCGCACGTCGCGATGAAGAGAAAGCACGTGCAAAGGAACGGATTTTCTCCGTGCGGGACGAGTTTGGGCAATGGGACCCGAAACGCCAACGCCCTGAATTGTGGAACATTTATAATGGACGTATCCACAAAGGGGAAAATGTACGCATATTTCCCATCAGTAACTGGACCGAACTGGACGTTTGGAACTATATCCGAAGGGAAAATATCGACTTACCGTCCATCTATTTCTCACATGAACGAGACGTGATTACGCGTAATGGGCAATTGATGACCGCGACGGAATTCTTGAGCATTGACCATGAAGACGTTGTGGAACGCCGAAAGGTGCGATTCAGGACGGTGGGCGACATGACGTGTACGGCCGCAGTGCCATCCGAAGCTTATCATATCGATGATATCATCGAAGAAATACAATTGTCGAATATCAGCGAACGGGGGGCACGCATGGACGATAGGGTGTCTGAGGCGGCTATGGAAGACCGTAAAAAGGGTGGCTATTTTTGATCCATCGACAACGGAACAGCATTAGAAATTCAAACAACAAAAAAGAAAATCCAACAATGGATCTATTGAAATTCATAACAGCAGGCAGTGTAGACGACGGTAAAAGCACCTTGATAGGCAGGCTGCTGTACGATACCGATTCGATATTAGATGATCAATTGGAAGCTATCCAACGCGCTAATCGGAAAAACGACGATGGCACACTGGACCTCGCCATTTTGACTGACGGCTTGAAAGCGGAACGTGAGCAGGGCATCACCATTGACGTCGCCTACAAATACTTCCATACCGATAAGCGCAAATTTATCATTGCCGATACACCGGGGCACATCCAATATACCCGTAACATGGTCACCGGTGCCTCCAATGCCGATCTTGCGATCATCCTCATCGATGCCCGCAAGGGCGTGGTAGAACAGACAAGAAGGCATTCTTTCCTGGTATCGTTATTAGCTATCCCCAATATCCTGGTATGTATCAACAAGATGGATATGGTTGATTACGACCAAGCAGTGTTTGATAAAATCAAAGCCGATTATGAGCGGCTTACCGAAAACATGAATACCACACAGGTAGATTATATCCCCGTCAGCGCATTGAAGGGGGATAATATTGCCTCAGGGTCCGCCAATACACCGTGGTACGATGGAAAGCCGCTATTGGATTTCCTCGAAACGGTCGAGGTAAACCAACAACCGCAGGCACAACAGGCGCGTTTCCCTGTTCAGTGGGTGATACGGCCACAGACAGCGGAGCTGCCGGATTATAGAGGCTACGCAGGCCGCGTTGTCGGTGGTTCTTTTGCGGTGGGCGATCGGATTGTAGCCTTGCCTTCGGGCTTTATTAGTACGGTTACAGGTATCGAATTGGCATCGGACCGTCTTGACATAGCCGAAAACGGGGCATCTGTAATCCTTCATCTGGCAGATGATATCGATATCAGCCGGGGTGACATGCTCGTGAAAGCTGATGAACAGCCGATGCTTTCCCAGTATTTCGAATCCGATATATGTTGGATGGACACCAGGCTGTTAGATGTCAATCAAACCTATCTGCTCCAGCAACACGGGAAAATGACAAAGGTGAAAATTCAGGATATTGTTTACCGGGTGGACATCCAGACGTTGGAGAAATCGGCCAGCGATGGCTTCGGATTGAACGATATCGGCAGGATCCAATTGAAGTGTGCGGATCCGCTGGCATTCGACCCTTATGTAACCAACAAGGCCAACGGCGGAGCCATCCTGATCGACGCGCGGAATAACTTGACGGTAGCGGCATTGATGATTAGCAAACCCCTTGATTACTGATTGATCGCTACCTGTCAGTACCACCTGTGAACTTCCATTGGTCAGATGGATGCGTGGTAATTCACAGGTGGTATTAGGTCGGTATTTTTAAAGGTGTTCCGACTCACTATAATTGACGTTATGTTAAATATAAATTAATATATCTTCCTTCCAATCCCATTTCGTCCATTCATCCATTCGCCCGTTACCACACGGAATAGCTCCACGCCGGAAGTCTCGCTTGGGTTGCCATCAATGGACAGCTTGCTGGCAATCCATTATATGTAACAGTTATTTGATATAATTTTAATGAAAACAGGTTGTGTCATTGTATATTCATAAAAAACAGCTACTTTAATTAAATTTTTGTTAAATTTGCCTGCTTCATAATTATAGTACAATTTAATATGTCAAAATACTTTGAATCGTTCGTCGATTACGTTGCTGTGCGCAATCCAAACCAACCCGAATATCTTCAAGCCGTAAGAGAAGTTGCCGAAGACGTTATACCATATATCGAAACGCAGGCGAAAGATCTGATTGCCTGTAAACTTTTTGAACGTATTACGGAACCCGAGCGGACGGTTTCGTTCCGCGTTGTCTGGGTGGACGATTCAAACCATGTGCAAATCAACCGTGGTTACCGTGTCCAGATGAATAGCGCCCTTGGTCCCTATAAAGGCGGATTGCGGTTCTCCCCTACCGTCAACCTCAGTGTATTGAAATTTCTCGCGTTTGAACAAACGTTTAAAAATAGCCTTACTGGGCTTCCGTTGGGTGCGGGAAAAGGCGGCGCAGACTTCGATCCTAGGGATAAATCGGACAGTGAGATTATGCGTTTCTGCCAAAGTTTCATGACCGAACTTAATCGCCATATTGGCGGTGATACAGATGTCCCTGCTGGCGACATTGGCGTTGGCGAACGTGAAATCGGATACCTATTCGGCCAGTACAAGCGGATACAGAATAATTTCACGGGTGTCTTGACCGGTAAGGGGCCTTCGTGGGGCGGTAGCTTTATCAGGCCGGAGGCTACCGGTTTTGGCTTGCTCTATTTCGTTGAACGCATGCTTTACGAAAAACAAGATACGCTTAAGGGTAAAAAGGTGGCGATATCGGGTGCGGGTAACGTGGCATACTACGCAGCGCTCAAAGCCATTTCCTTAGGTGCGAAAGTAATCACGATATCCAATAGCAATGGAACTATTTACGATGAACAAGGTTTTTCGCAGGAAAAGTTGGATTACGTAAATTCACTGAAGCGTAACCTCCAAGATTACACAAAGCGCTTCCCTGGGGAATACCATGCAGGCAAAAAGCCGTGGCAGTTTGCTTGCGATATCGCCCTCCCCTGTGCAACACAGAATGAGTTAGATGAACAGGACGTCAAGCAGCTGTTGAAAGCAGGTTGTATGTGTATTGCCGAAGGGGCAAACATGCCATGTACCGAACTCGCTGTCAAAGCGATCATGAAGGCCAAAATACTTTATGCGCCCGGCAAGGCGGCAAATGCAGGCGGTGTGGCTGTTTCGGGATTGGAAATGTCGCAAAACCGGATTGGACAGCAGTGGACAGCCGACAAAGTAGATGGCAAACTCAAGAAGATCATGCAGGAAATTCATGATACTTGCGTTCATTACGGCAAAGACAATAATGGTGTGATCAATTACATGAAGGGGGCCAATATCGGTGGTTTCGTAAAAGTCGCCACGGCTATGAAAGCCCAGGGATATGTTTAAAACCGGCGCATGCGAACCATAGCAGAACTCCCCCACCCCGACTTTAAGATTACAATTTTTGCGATGAACCAAAAGTTTATTGTCAAATTTGAACAGGGCACACTCGAACAGGTTTATAAGCTTGCTGAAGCAGATGTGACCGGAGGCGTCGATGGCCTATTCCAGCTAATTGATGCTGAATTTACCAAAACGGTTTCCAAAGGCTTCGATGAGATGCGGAAAAGCTTTGTCGATGCTTACAAAAGACACGAGTATTAATCTCTGCAAATACGAAATAAGCAATTTATACCTGATCTGCCGAACGATTCCAGCGGGAATGGTTTACCTTTGGACCAATGATTGAATTATACACAGACGGGGCATCCAGTGGTAATCCGGGACCTGGCGGTTACGGCACCATCCTGCGCTCGGGCCCCCATTATAAGGAACTGTCTGAAGGGCTTCGCAAAACAACGACCAACCGCATGGAACTGATGGCCGTGATCAAGGGTCTCGAGGCACTTAAAAAGCCCAATCAGCAAGTGACTATTTATTCGGATTCGAAGTACGTCGTTGACGCCGTGGAGAAAGGTTGGGTACATGGATGGGTACGGAAAGGGTTTGCCGGCAAAAAGAACAGCGATCTTTGGATGCGTTTCCTGAATGTTTACAAATTGCATCACGTGAGGTTCGTTTGGGTAAAAGGGCATGCGGGTCATCCGGAGAACGAACGCTGCGACCGCCTTGCCGTACAAGCGTCTCAAGACACCGCCAATTGGAAAATCGATAGCGTGTTTGAAATGGGGAAGGCCTGACAAAAATACCTAATTTGGTGTATTGGCCGAGCTTCCATTTTTCGCGATGTTTGTCATATAGTAATCAAGCATTTTTAAGGCACCGTATTATGAAAGACAAAGGCGAAAACATGCAAAAGAAAAGTAGATTAAACCTTATTCCCGTGGAGTTGGCCCAGCATATGGTCAAAGCATACGATAAGCAACGGCGGGCTCCGGCAGCGTTGAAAAGAAGCAAAGAGCTGGGCAAGAAAATGGACGAACCACGTTCATTTTGGGTAAGCAAGGAAGCGCTCTTGGAGTTATTGGAAATCAATAAGGCTGATGGAATCCGCTTTTACTATGCTATTGCAGATGATTACCCCGGATTTGCATTGAAAAGGCCCGAGCATAAAAAGGCGCATACTGCCGTAATGGTTGCAACAAGGTCTTCCGAACCGGACAACCCCACGATGTTGAATAGCGTGGATTGCTTGAACATACCCAAGACCGCTACCACGATGGGCGGCAAAGGGAAAATCGGGCCGGTAATTCTCCCAATAGCCCCATCGCAAGCGGGATTGCCGGCGGACGAACTGGATTTATGTCCACCCCCCTCACCAGATGGCCAGTTACTGTGAAAATACCGATCCGTATGACGGTCTAATTTAATCGACAAAGGCATCGTGCTCCACCGCCATGTTCGGTGGAGCACTCGGTTGTCCATATCGGTGAAAATGTCAACCTATGAATAGTATTACCATTGCTTTATTAGGTTTAGTCTTCCTTGGCGCGATCATTGGGTTTTATAAGCGCCATACCCTACGTCTACCGGTATTGAAGCTGTTTCCGTATTTCCTGTTGTTCCAGTTCCTTTACCAACTATTCGCGTCGCTGTACTCTTTTGTATTTACCAACCACGCGTCCAACCATTTTATCTTCAATTGGGCCTTGCCGATAAACATCTTATATTTCGGGGCATTGTTCCACGGCGTGGTCAGCCATCCGGTTAAACGAAAGGTCATCGTTGCCGCTACCGCACTAAATCTTGTGTTTTTCTTCGTCGATTTGTTGTTTATCCAAGACATTTCCTTTTTGATGACCTATCCCCGTACCACCATGGCCGTATCTCTGGTTGTCTTTTCGCTGTTATATTTTCACGATCTTGTCAAATCCGACCGCCGTTACGACATCAATCCAGCCCGAAAGGCAACCTTCTGGATTGTCACGGGCATATTTTTTTTCTACCTGAGTAGCACCCTTACCATTATCTTCTGGACATACTTCGTGGTCAACAACGTTTATTTCGGGTCGGTGATGCTCCGGGTATTTGCATTCATATTATATTCCATGTATATTGCTGGTATATTATTACATAAACCACCTGGCGAGGTCAGCTAACCAGATGATGAATCATTGAATCGTGGAAAACGCCATCGAATCGACAAACATCGAAATAGCTATCGCGATCTTGTTCGGAAGCTTAATGCTCGCGCTGATTGGTGTGTTTATGTTCCTCATGGTCATTATTTACCAAAAGCGAAAAATTAAAGCCATCCGGGAGCAGCAAGAACTGATTGTCCAATATGAACAAGCAGTATTGAAGGCCAAGGTAGAGATCCGAGAGGAAACATTAAAATACGTCGGGCAAGAGCTCCATGACAACGTCGGACAAGTGCTATCGCTCATTAAACTTTACCTCTCCCGTCCGGACCCGCAGCGTAAGGCCGATGTCGGGCAACTGATCGACCAGGCGATTAAAGATATTAGGCTGTTGTCGCACGACCTAAACATCAACCGTGTGGAACAGTATTCGCTTAGCGATTTTATCGAACAAGAACTCAATAAGGTCCACAAAGCAGGTATCGTGAAAATATCCTTCGAAAATGAAGGGTTTTGTGAACCGGTTTCCTTCCATGACCGTTTGATGATCAGCCGGATATTTCAGGAATGTATCAATAATATCTTGAAACATGCGGACGCGAAGCATATATTTGTTAAGTTAGCAGAGGAAAAGGACGCCTGTGCATTGTCCATAGCCGACGATGGGACAGGCTTCGAATCCGATTCGATACGGAGGGGAGCTGGGTTAAGCAATATATACGACCGCGTGCGACTCATCGGCGGTGGAATCGAGATTTTATCTTCTCCGGGGAAGGGGACCAAAGTTACATTACAGATTCCACGGGAATAAGGATTCTCGTGGGAAAATGAACGAATAACCAATGATAACTATTGCTATAGCGGATGATCATAAATTGATGTCGGAGGGTATCGCCTCGATTTTACAGTCGGATGCCGAACTGTCGGTGGTAAAGATATGCAATAACGGAAGGGAGCTTATCGAATACTTGCGGACCGGAATGGTAGATTTGGTATTGGTCGACCTGAATATGCCCATCCTTAATGGTCCCGATACAATTCGTATCATTAAAAACGAACAGATTCCCTGTAAGGTGGTTGTATTGAGCATGTACGCCGACGAAAATATCTACGCCAAATGCCGCGAACTGGATATCAATGGCTATTTGCACAAAGACTCAGACGCGCAACATCTCATCGACACCATTAAACTCATCCACGGTGGCCAAAATCGTTACGATTATGAGCATGGGGGGGCAACATCCGAGCCCAGTGCACTTTTTGATGATAAATTCCTGAATAAATTCAAGCTCTCCCCGCGTGAGTTGCAAATCATCACCTTGGTAAGCAACGGCCTTACCAACAATGAGATAGCGGACAAGCTTTTCTTATCGGTGCACACCGTTATGACCCACCGCAAAAACATTCTCCACAAATTGGAAGTCCGCAATACGGCCGAAATGCTGTCGTTGATTAACAGTTAATGGGAAGGGGCTCCCCTCCCATTCACAGCTGGTCGCTGTAGACATATCGTATTTCTTCACGGAGGTTGTATCGCGAGGCCATTACCTCACCATAGGCCCCTGCGGTCCGGATGGCGATGAGATCACCCCGTTGAGTGGTGGGGAGGGGCACTTCTTTTCCAAAGCAATCGCTACTTTCGCAGATAGGACCAACCACGTCATAATGTAACGTATCGCCAGTTCGTCCATCCGCATCCACGGAGAGGTTTTCGATCTGATGGTAAGCCTGGTAGAGTGCTGGGCGCAACAGTTCGGTCATCCCGGCATCGATGATGATAAAGTTTTTCTTGATACCGTTCTTTACATACAGCACCTGCGAAACCAAGCTTCCACACTGCGACACCAACGCCCGCCCTAATTCGAAATGCACTTCCTGTCCGGGCTTACGCTCCAGGAACTCGTCGAAAACCGAAAAATAACCTTGGAAATCAGGTATGGAATGGGCATCGGGCTCGTGGTAGTCGACACCCAGGCCACCCCCTACGTTGAGCACTTTCAACCGGAAGCCCCGTTCATCAAACCAATTATTCAATTCGTTGACCTTCACACATAGGCTTTTGAAGACGTTGAGATCGGTAATCTGCGAGCCAACATGGAAATGGATGCCCACCAACTCGATGTGCAGGCATTCCCTTAGCGTTTCGACGGCTTCCGTCAATTCCCAATGAGCAATACCAAACTTGTTCTCATCCAGACCGGTGGTGATATATTGGTGGGTATGGGCGTCTACATTCGGATTGATACGAAGGGCTACGCGGGCCTTTTTCCCCAGGGCAGCGGCAAGGGTGTCGATCACTTCGAGTTCCTGGACCGATTCGACATTGAATGCAAAAATGTCATTGCGCAGGGCGTAAGTAATCTCTTTGTCCGATTTGCCCACACCGGCAAATACGATCTTGCCCGGGTCGAATCCGGTTTCCATGGCTTTACGTACCTCGTTCCCGCTTACGCAATCGGCACCGAATCCCATGTCTCGGATACAATCCAAGAGGCGGTCGTTGAAATTAGCCTTAAGTGCATAATGTACATGGAAACCGAGGGTATCGGCAGACTGGCGTGCTGCTGCCAGTGTTTGTTCCAGCAGTGCCATATCATAGTAGTAAAAGGGTGTTTCCTGTCGGCTAAATGCCTTAATACGGCCGGAATCAAACATCATATTCGTTCGCTTACTTGAATGATTAAAAAAGCCTATTATGCAGTGACCGAAGGGATTCGACCTTGTCTTCCGTTTTTAGCAGTAAGGAGATATTATAGTTGCTGCCACCGTATGAGATCATCCGTACAGGGATATGTTTAACCGCATCCAATACGCGCGATGCATAACCGTGCGTATCCCAGCCGAAGTCGCCCACGACACAGACGATGGTCTGGTCACGATCGATCTCGACCGTTCCGAAATCCCCGAGTTCCTGCTCGATCTCCTGTAGGTATTTCGTGTCGTCGATGGTCAACGAAACAGCCACTTCCGAAGTCGTAATCATATCTATTGGTGTTTTGTAGCGTTCAAACACCTCAAAAACACGTCGCAGAAAGCCATAGGCCAACAGCATGCGCGACGAGTGGATACGGATGGCGGTGATGCCGTCCTTTGCCGCGATGGAGCGTACGATGCCCTTGGCCATGCCGTCTTTGCTGATCAGCGTGCCGGCCGCATTAGGCGCCATGGTATTGAGCAGGCGAACGGGCACGTTGAAGCGCTGTGCCGGGAACACGCTTTGCGGATGGAGAATTTTGGCTCCGAAATAGGCAAGCTCGGCAGCTTCGTCAAAGCTCAGGTGGGCAATGGGCTCGGTACCCTTGACGATCCGCGGATCATTGTTGTGCATGCCATCGATATCCGTCCATATCTGTATTTCATCGGCCCCGATCGCGGCGCCGATGAGCGATGCGGTATAGTCGCTGCCGCCCCGTCGCAGATTATCGATTTCGCCGAAAGCATTGCGACAGATATATCCCTGCGTGATGAAGAAATTGTGATCATTTGCTTGGAGCAGCAGCTCATTCAGATGTTCACGTATGAAATCGATTTTAGGCTCATTATCCTCATCGATCTTCATAAAATCCAAGGCGGGCAATAGCTTCGACCGGATACCCAATTCCGTCAGGTGGAAATGGAACAATGTGGTAGATATCAACTCCCCCTGTGCAAGAATGATCTTCTCCTCTACCGGCGTAAACAATTTACTCGAAAAGGACGCAATCAAGCTGAAATGGTAATCGATCAGCTCTTCCCCGTTCCGCCGTCCTTCGTCAGATGTGAAAAGTTCGGAAATCAGCGTCCGGTAGTGATCGTGCAACGTATTGATGAGCGCCGACGCCTTGTCCTTATCACCGGCGAGATAGGCCTGTGAAATTTCCACCAGCGCGTTGGTCGTGCCGGCCACAGCCGACAGCACGATGATTTGGCGGTTTTGGGGATTGATGATATCCAACAATCCCTTGATGCGCTCCGCACTTCCTACGGATGTTCCCCCGAATTTTAATATTTTCATCGATGGTATGATTTGAATGACCCCAATCCCTGTGCTGTGATTGTTATTTCTTGAGGTGCTCAATGATCAGTTGCGCTAATTCCGCACCGATCCGTTCCTGTGCTTCACCTGTTGCCGCGCCGATATGAGGGGTAAGCGAGACCTTCGGGTGGGTGAGTAGCTCCTTGCGTGGTGTGGGCTCGTTGTCATAGACATCTAGCCCGGCAAACGCAACCTTGCCATTGTCGAGCGCTTCCAAAAGAGCGACTTCTTCGATAACCCCACCCCGCGAAGCATTCACCAGCCCAACGCCGGGTTTCAATAGGTCAAATTCCGCTTTCCCAATGATCGGCTTATCAGTAAAAGGGACGTGGATGGAGATAAAATCTGCCTTGCGGAGCAATTCCTCGGTCTCCACCTGTTGGATAGGTACGTCGACGGTTATCCCTCCGGATAGTTCCAAGGGAAGGCTTTTGGGGGCTTCGAATAGATCGCTTACAATCACATCCATTCCCAGGCCCAGTCCCACTTTTGCCGTTTCCCTGCCGATGCGGCCGAAACCGATGACTCCTAGCGTTTTGCCACGTAGTTCCACGCCTTTGGCATAAGCTTTTTTTAGGGCGCCGAAATTCGTGTCGCCCTCTAGGGGCATTTTCCGTTGGGCATCATATAAAAAACGTACACCGCCCAGCAGGTGTGCGAATACCAATTCCGCAACCGACAGCGAGGAGGCCGCTGGGGTATTTATTACTGCTACGCCCTTGGAGCGCGCATATTCCACGTCGATATTATCCATCCCTACGCCGCCACGGCCGATTAATTTCAGGTTTGGGCACCCGTCGATGAGCGCTGCGCGTACTTTGGTTGCGCTACGTACCGTAATGGCATCGTAAGCGGGTAACTTTTCCGCAAGCTCCGCTTGGGGTATGTGGTTGGTATCTACTATAAACCCTGCATCCTCCAGTAATTGCTTACCTAAGGGGTCGATGCCGTCATTTGCTAATATCCTCATGTCTCGTGTCTATTTATTGTTCTCTTCAAATTCCTGCATGGTATCCACCAATGCATTCACACCTGTAATACTGAGCGCGTTGTAAATCGATGCGCGGAAACCACCGACACTCCGGTGTCCTTTCAAGCCTACCAATCCACGTTCTTTCGCGAGTTCCAAGAACGCGCCTTCATGCGCCTTGTCTTCGGTTACGAATGTCACGTTCATCCTTGACCTGTCTTCGCTCCTGGCGGTTCCCTTAAACAAGGGGTTCCGGTCGATTTCATCATACAGCGTACGCGCCTTGATGATATTCTCTTGTTCGATAACCGCTATGCCGCCTTTATTTTTCAGCCACCGGAGATTAAGCATCGCCACGTAGATAGAAAATACCGGTGGCGTATGATACATCGAGTGCGCGGCAATATGCGATTGGTAGTCGAAGATCGTGGGCAATGCCCGGCCGGTTTTACCAAGTAACTCTTCTTTCACAATGACAACAGCCGCTCCTGCAGGCCCTACATTTTTCTGCAGACCCGCGTAAATGAGACCGTAATCGGCTACATTGATTACACGGCTCAT
Source organism: Parapedobacter sp. (assembly GCF_053550995.1). Lineage (NCBI taxonomy): Bacteria > Pseudomonadati > Bacteroidota > Sphingobacteriia > Sphingobacteriales > Sphingobacteriaceae > Parapedobacter > Parapedobacter sp. Next base: position 5,003 of record NZ_JBMQOC010000077.1, on the reverse strand, counting down.
GATGTCGGAAGACATATCGGATACCAACGGCACGCTGGCCTTGGGCGTTTCGAAGATTTCCGTTCCAAAGATGGTGTTGTTGCTTGTATAATGCAGGTATGCTGCATCGCTTGGTACTTCGTAGGTTTTGGGCACATAATTATAATTGGCATCTGCCGAAGAGGCTACTACAACGACGTCGCCGATTTTTTTTGCTTCCTTGATGGCTTTGCTCGACCAGGTTCCCGTGTCGAGATAGGCAGCTTTGCCCCCTTCAGCCAGCAGGTTCATCGGCACCAACGGGAATTGTGTACTGGCCCCACCCTGCACAAAAATAACAGCGTACCCCTGCGGTACCGACAGCAGCTCGCGCACCAACTGTTCGGCTTCAACCATCACAGCTTCAAATTCCTTGCTGCGATGCGATATTTCCAAGATAGACAGCCCGGTGTCATTGAAGTTCAATACGGCTTGGGAGGCTTCCTGAAAAACTTCTTGGGGCAATATGCATGGCCCCGCTCCAAAATTATGCTTCATATTGTTTTATCTGAGAGGTGTATCCTTTTAATTTGCCGCAAAAATAAGAATTATTTGTTGTAATTCGTTCAATAATTCCAATAATATATTGCGAATAATTCAAAGATAGTTGCCGGTTGTTAAATCAACAACAACGTTTTCCAAGCCTTCATTACCTCCCCCTCGTCGAGCAGCGCAGCGGCCTTTCGGTGCAGGTGGATTTGTAGGGTCGCCTTGTCGCCAATGAAGGCGTCCAATATTTCACGGGTGTCGGGGTCCGTGCGCAGTGCGTCCACCTCGTCGTCCGTGGGGAGCACGTCTACATTTCCCAGTTGCCCCAGGTGATTGCCGGTCAGCACGGGCGATTGCCGGATATGTTGGGGCAACTGGTCTACCCCTATTCCGCGGTTCCGTAGCGGTTTGGCTACTTCAAACAGATTGGCCGCGGTAACACGGCAATACCAGTCGCCACCAAGCCGTGCCACCAGATCGAGTTCGGCTTGGTCAACGCGGCCATCCGCGTCCAGCAAGGCGTCGTGCACGTGCATCCGGAGCACCTCGGCCAGGACCAGGTTTCCGGCTCCGGGGATGTCGGCCAGCTCGATCACTTGCCGCACCCTGCATTCCAGTTGTACCGGAGATTCGGCCACACGCGGCGGCGATACCAGTTCCGCGGCCAACGGCGTAAAGCCTGATTTGACGAATTCGTCGACACCTCGCTCGTATTCGGTACTAGCTAGCGATTGCTGTTGCACCATGGCGTAGTTTACAATGTTGATCACCACTTCAGGCACATCGCGGATATTTTCGAGCGTATGTTTCGTGCTGCCATCGCGCATGCGCCGCAGCGGGGAAAACACGCAAATTGGCGGGCGTTGCGACATGAGGTTGAAGTAACTGAATGGACTGAGGTTCACTGTGCCTGACTTGTCTATCGTACTCGCAAAGCAGATCGGTCGCGGTGCGATGGCATATTTCAGCAGGTTGTCAAACTGCGGATGGGTAAGCGGATCGATGGTTTTCGTCATTGAAGTCAAAGCTATGAAACTACGGCGCATTTTCCAACTTCACCGTATTCACCAAGCGTCCCAATCCGGTTACTTCCATTTCCACCGTATCGCCCGGTTTCAACCATTGGGGTTCATATTGGGGATTTTCCCGTTTTTTCGTGCCGTTGAGTTCCAGGAAACACCCCGTGCCTACGGTGCCTGAGCCGATGACGTCTCCAGGATATACGTCAACACCATAGGAAATCCGTTCGATGATTTCCGCGAATGTCCAATGCATATCGGCAAAATTACCTTTCGATACGCAGATGCCATTTACGGCGCACGTCATTTCCAGGTCAAAAACGTTCCCCACATGGCCCGGCTTGGCTTCGGCCCTATAGGGGGCCAATTCATCGGGGGTAACCAGGTAAGGGCCGATTGCCGTAGCAAAATCCTTCCCTTTCGCCGGGCCAAGGCTCAGCTTCATTTCCTCCCGCTGCAGCCGCCGGGCGCTGAAATCGTTCATGACCATATAACCGGCGATGTAGGCATCCGCGGCCGCGGCTTTTATGTTCCGCCCTTGCCGGCTGAGTACCACGGCCACCTCGAGCTCAAAATCCAGCTCATCGAAGTGCGCCGGCATGCAACGGATATCGCCGGGCCCAAAAATAGCACGATGGTTGGTGAAATAGAACACAGGGAACTGGTCGAATTCAGGAATCATCGGTACCCCCCTGTTTTGGCGCGCGGTTTCTACGTGCTGCCGGAATGCATAGGCATCCCGGCAGGAGGTCGGTTCCGGTACCGGCGCGGCGATGCCCCAAGCAGGAAGGGGTGCAGCTGCCGCGGTCCCATTCGTTATTCGGAGTACGGTTTCGTGGGCCAGCTCCATCATGGCCCCGCCTCCGTCGAGCAAGCCACGCATGGTGCTGGGGATATGCGGGTTGGCTTGGTTTAAGTCATAACCGGTTCCATCTATCAGTACGCCCAAGCGATAGGTGCTACCGGTCGAATAGGAAAAAAGCTTCATTCAATTCCGTATTTTTCCATCTTGTTATACAGTGTTTTCCGATCGATGTTGAGCATCTGGGCGGCCTTGCTTTTGTTGTATTTAGCTTTCTGCAATACATCCACGATCAATTTTCGTTCGTGCGCTTCGCTATGCAACCGCAGGTCGGGATTTTCGGCTGATGGTGCAGTGGCTGGGGCGTCAGCCGATCGTTTTATCGCGTATACCATCTCTTCGGGCAAGGCGGATGCTTCGGCTTTGGTGCCGGGCGAAAGCAGTACCATGCGCTTAATTACATTCTTCAATTCGCGCAAGTTGCCCGGCCAGTCGTATGCATTGAAAATTTCCTTCACCTCGCTGGCCAATTCCTCCACGTTCCGGCCCAACTCTTCATTGGCTTTCCTTACAAAGAAATCGACGAATTGCTGGAAGTCCCCACGCCGATCGCGCAACGCCGGCACGATGATCTCAAACTCGTTGATGCGGTGGTAAAGATCTTCCCTGAATTTGCCTGACCCCAATAGGTCTTCGTTGGTGGCGGCGATTACCCGCACGTCTACGTTGATTGTTTTATTCGCTCCCACCGGCTGTATGACCTGTTCCTGCAGCGCCCGTAGCAGTTTCACCTGTACGTCATAAGAGAGGTTGCCGATTTCGTCGAGAAACAACGTGCCGCCGGTCGCCTCTTCAAACTGACCGGTCTTGTCGTTCAGTGCGCCGGTAAACGATCCTTTTACATGGCCGAAAAGCTCGCTCGATGCCAACTCTTTAGACAATGTACCGCAATCGATCGAAACAAAGGGCTTGCCTGCCCGTTTACTCTTCTGGTGAATTGTGCGCGCTACATATTCCTTTCCGGTCCCGCTTTCGCCGCGTATCAGCACCGACATATCAGTGGGTGCCACCAATGCGATATATTCGTGCAGTTTGCGTGCTGCCGTGCTAGCCCCTTCTACAAAGTCCAAACCCGGCGTGGTATCGATACGGGTTTTACGTGCTTTTGACGTTGCGTCTGCTTTGCCGGCCGATTTCCCCTCCAAGGCTTCATTGACAACCATCAGCAGTTCATCGGGGTTAACCGGTTTGGTGATGTAGTCGAATACGCCCTGCCGTATGGCATTCACCGCGGTACGGACATCATTGAAACTGGTCATGATAACCGAGGGAATTACTTTATCCTGGGCATGGAGGGCGTCCAACACCTCCAATCCAATGCCATCACCTAGTCGGTAATCCAACAATATCAACTGGAATTCATGGGCTTTAAGTGCCTCAATGCCACTTTTTACACTATATTTCACCACGACATCGAACCCCTTCTTTTTCAAGAAATTGTCGAGTATCGTGGCAAATGTGGTATCATCTTCCACCAAAAGAATATTGGCCATGCGTATGCAATTATTAAGTCGAGTATCTGTTATTAGTATATCGAACGGTCAAAACCCTATTTTATTTTATCGATGATTGCCGAAGCGAATTCGCTTGTTTTCAGCAACTTTCCATCAGGCATCTGATCGAAAAAGTCAACCGTTACCGTTTTATCCAAAATCGTTTGCTTCAATGCAGTTACTATCCGTTTGGCTGCTTCGTCCCAGCCGATGTATTCGAAGAGCATTACACCGCTCAAAAGCACGGAAGAAGGGTTCATGCTGTCTGTATTGGCAAAACGGGGTGCGGTTCCGTGGGTTGCCTCGAAAACCGCATGCCCGGACTGGTAATTGATATTTGCGCCGGGTGCTATACCGATGCCCCCAACAATTGCCGCTAGCGCATCCGATATGTAATCGCCATTCAGGTTTAACGTGGCGATGACCGAATAGTTTTTGGGATTCAATAAAATCTGTTGCAGGAAATTGTCGGCAATTACATCCTTGATGATGATTTTCCCATCCGATTCCGCAGCGGCCAATTCCGCATTTGCGGCCTTTTCCCCATCGGCATCCTTCTTTCGCTCCCATTGTTGCCAGGTATAGGTGGCATTTGCGAATTCGGTCTCGGCCAGCTCATACCCCCACCCTTTGAATGCCCCTTCGGTATACTTCATGATATTGCCTTTATGCACCAGGGTTACCGAGGGCAACCCGTGCCGTATGGCATGTTCGATAGCCGCCTTGATCAATCGTTTGGAGCCGTGTTCGGAGACCGTCTTGATGCCGATTGCGGTGTCGGCGGTGAAATCGAAATCGACCGCCATATCGCGTCCAAGGAACTCTTTAATGCGTTGCCCTTCGGCCGATCCGGCCGGAAACTCGATGCCCGTGTAAATGTCTTCCGTATTTTCCCGGAAGATGACCATGTCGACCTGTTCAGGGTGCTTCACCGGCGAGGGCACGCCCTCATACCAACGGGTTGGCCGTTGGCACACGTATAGGTCAAGTGCCTTCCGTATGGCCACATTGAGCGACCGTATCCCACCGCCTATCGGTGTGGTGAGCGGGCCCTTGATCCCCACGAGGTATTCCCTGAAAGCGTCCAGGGTAGCTTCGGGCAACCATTCACCCGTCTGTTGG
>NZ_JBMQOC010000076.1:0-11653 GCF_053550995.1 Parapedobacter sp. | reverse complement strand
CGATTTGACGGTCACCCTCGACAACGCCACTGGCTTCTGGAAATACGCCGGCCGTGTAGAAACCGGCAAGGTCGGTTTTACGGATCCACAAATGGGGCACTTGGTTTAGCCCTGACGGTTTATTGATGCCGAATCGGCCTCACCGGCATGGTTCCAGCAAAATAATCGGCCAAGTGTCTCCCCTCCCCATGGACGGTCCAGATTTCGCGGGGCTGTATCGCAGCGATGCAATGTAAAATGTCGTTCCAATCCACGTGGTCGGAAATGTACAACGATAAGTCATTCTGCCGCTGTAGGCGTTCCCACCCCGATGCAAATACCCGTACAAATGGCGTCGCCCGAAAATAGCTATTGAACGCCATCGGCGGTACCAGGTATACAGCGTTACCCGCACCGTCCCTCAAGGCTCGTCGATCATACGGTTCATAGCGCAGATGGGATATCCCCAAAGCGTTATACATACGGTGGAATGGCAATATCCCATGGTGCACCAAGACCCGCCTATCCGGACAATGGGTATTGAGCAATGAAGTAAGCCGCTGGGCCTTTCCCAATGCGTAGGTACCCATCAGGATATGGTGTGGTGTGTTGTTTATTTTAGATAGCTCTTCAACCGGATCGGGGTGTGCAATCCGCGGATCGGCAAACGTACTTTCGGTAATCAATACATCAGCCGTGACGGTCTCGAACGGTTCGCAGGTATCGTCGTCCTGTAGCTTATAATCGCCCGTAAACAAATAGGTAGCTCCCTGGTAAACCATCTCCACCTGGGCCGATCCCAACATATGGCCCGCTGGGATGAACCGTAGCGTGACGTCTCCTATGGAAAATGGATGGCGGTAAGCAGTCTCGACAAAATTACGGGCAGCTTGTTGGCGGTATCGGTAGCGTACAAAACGTGCTGTTGCCGCCGTACAGTAAACCGTATCCTGCCCGGGGCTCGCATGATCCGCGTGGGCATGCGTTACCACCGCCCGATGGACAGGCAACAGGGGGTCGATGAAAAAATCACCGTACCGGCAATAATAGCCTTGGGGATACCGTACCAGGAAATCAGGTAGAACCGTACCCATTACGATTGCTTAGCTCGGAAAAAACGGTCCAGCGCCAAAACTTGTGGTATAATTGGCTGAATACCGTCGTTTACAATCGTGAAATCAGCAAGCCGTGCCTTTTCTTCATCTGGCCACTGCCGCTTCATGCGTGCCCGCACCTGCTCCGGCGTCACCCCGTCCCGCTGTACCACGCGCGCCATCCGTACGGGCTCCGGTGCGGTCACCAATACCGTATAGTCGTTCAACTTGAATGACCCGCTTTCAAACAGCAATGCCGCCTCCTTAATGCTATAGGGGCCGTCCTGGCTGCGCGCCCACTCCTCCCCCGCCCGGATGACCACCGGATGGACGAGCCCGTTCAATAGCGCCAGGCGACGCGGGTCATTGAACACCTGGTTGGCTAGGTAACCGCGGTTTATCGCACCATCACGATCATAGGCTCCATCGCCGAATTCCAACCGGATGGCGGCAATAAGACCCCTATCGGTGGCCATCAGCCGCTTTGCTTCGCGGTCGGCATCAAAGATGGGTATCCCCAACGTGTGGAACACCTTACAAACAATAGATTTACCGCTACCGATACCACCGGTGATCCCTACTTTTATGGCAGGCATATATATCCCATTAACAACCGTTACTTACGGACAAAAAAATCAATATTTTGCGGTTCCACCTTGACCAGCTTGCAGTACTCAGGCTTCTGCGTAATGATGACCGGCAGATTCTTTACGCCATCGTCAACCCAGTTGTCCATATTCACCACCGCTTCAAACGCGCCGGCCGTCACCTTAGTGAAATCCCGCAACGACACCATCACGGTGAGTTTCACCTTGCCTGGGAGTAACTTAACTGAGCTAAACTGTTTACCATTTTCTACCTTCAACGGCACCTCCAATATCTTTTCGGTGACTTCCCCAACCGGAATGTCGACCGTTACAGATGTCGGATAAACGCTGATATTGGCGCGCTGGTTATGCTTCAGGACCGCGACCGTATGTATATCACTATTCACGTTGGATGCACGGATGGTATCGGTTTCCCATTGTTCAATCTGCACAACGTCGTCAAGCGGACCCGTAATCGTCACAAATTCGGGCGAAACGCGCAATTCATCGATGACATCGTATTGTTTCCGGAATTGGAGGCGGTGTAGCGCCTTCACAGGCACTTTACGCTCCGTCTGCTTTGAAAAGTCGAAATACAACGTATCCGGCGATACTGAAATCACCCGCTTATTGGCGGGGAACTGCCGGTTAATAAACCCAAGCTGATTGGTGAAGACCACCCAATTCCTGCTCCGCAGGCCGCTAAGGTCCACTTGGATCACTTCGGATGTCGATTGGAAGGTAGCGAACAGCAACTGCCACCCGTTGGCTTCCAATTGCACATTTACCGTATCCGATTGGAGCGGATGGAAGGCCCTGTTGTCCGGCGCGTTTACATACTGCATGGCTGCTTTGATGGTATAGACATAGTTAGTCGAAACCGCAAAAAGAGCCCACGCCAAAAAGGAAAATATGACACATTTTGCAAAAATGCTCAGTTTACGTCGTTGGGTTTTGTTTAAATTCAATACCGGCATGCCAAACAAACTTAACAAAAAAAAGCCGCCCGGCAAATACTGCGAAGACGGCTTTTGTTTAGTCTAGTGAATCCGTACACTTATTCCGAGGCTTGCCCCTGCCGGATGATATTCAATGCCCCGCCCGCTTTAAACCAGCCAATCTGCTGGGCATTGTAGCTATGGTTCACCTGGATATGATCGACAGAGCCGTCTGCATGGTGGGCAACCACGGTCAACGGTGTATCGGGCGCAAATGTCGTCAATCCGATGATGTCAAGGCTATCATCTTCCAAAATTTTGTCATAATCTGCCTTGTCGGCGAACGTCAATCCCAGCATCCCTTGTTTCTTCAGATTGGTTTCGTGGATACGCGCGAACGACTTGACAAGCACGGCACGCACACCGAGGTGCCGGGGTTCCATCGCCGCGTGTTCCCGCGATGATCCCTCACCGTAGTTTTCATCGCCAACCACGATGGTACCGATCCCCGCGGCCTTATAGCTCCGTTGTGTTGCCGGGACGGGGCCGTATTCACCCGTCAATTGGCTTTTTACCGCGTCTGTTTTATCATTGAAAAAGTTGACCGCCCCAATCAGCAGGTTATTGGAGATATTATCGAGGTGACCGCGATACTTAAGCCACGGACCTGCCATGGATATGTGGTCGGTCGTACATTTCCCCTTCGCTTTGATCAGTAGCTTCAAACCGGTCAGGTCCGTACCTTCCCATGGTGCAAATGGGTCGAGTAGCTGCAGGCGATCGGACGTAGGGGAAACGGCCACCACCACACTGCTGCCATCTGCCGCCGGTGCCTGGTAACCGGGGTCTTCCACATCAAATCCTTTCTGTGGGAGTTCGTCGCCTACGGGCGGGTCCAACTTCACTGCTTCGCCCCGGTCATTGATCAAGGTATCGGTAATCGGGTTGAAAGACAGGTCGCCCGAAATCGCAATGGCGGCCACCAATTCCGGTGAGGCCACAAATGCATAGGTGTTGGGGTTTCCGTCAGCCCGTTTTGCAAAATTCCGGTTAAACGAATGTACGATCGTGTTTTTCTCGGCCTTTTCCGCACCTACGCGCGCCCACATACCGATACACGGACCGCATGCATTGGTGAATATCGTCGCGTCGAGGTCGGTGAATGTGTCCAGCAATCCATCCCGCTCGGCCGTATACCGCACCTGTTCCGAACCGGGGTTAATACCGAACTCGGCTTTCGTAACCAGTCCTTTGTCCACCGCCTGCTTGGCAATGGATGCCGCGCGCGAAAGATCTTCGTACGAAGAGTTCGTACACGACCCGATAAGTCCCCATTCCACTTTCAATGGCCAGCCGTTCTTCGCGGCTTCCTCTTTCATCTTCGACACAGGCGTTGCCAAGTCGGGCGTAAAAGGGCCATTCAGGTGGGGTTCCAATTCCGACAGGTTGATCTCGATAACCTGATCGAAATAGCGCTCAGGATCCGCATATACCTCGGGATCGGCCGTCAGGTGTTCGCTTACCGCGTTAGCCGCGTCGGCTACATCCGCACGATTCGTTGCCCGCAGGTAACGTTCCATAGACTCGTCATACCCGAAGGTGGATGTGGTCGCCCCGATTTCAGCGCCCATATTACAGATGGTACCTTTGCCGGTACACGACATGGACCGTGCACCTTCACCGAAATATTCAACGATGCAACCCGTGCCGCCCTTTACGGTGAGGATACCCGCTACTTTCAAAATCACATCTTTGGGTGCTGTCCAGCCGTTCAGTTTGCCGGTCAGTTTAACCCCGATCAATTTCGGGAATTTGAGCTCCCAGGGCAATCCGGCCATCACATCACAGGCGTCGGCACCGCCCACCCCGATAGCGAGCATGCCCAGCCCTCCGGCATTGACCGTATGCGAATCGGTACCGATCATCATACCGCCCGGAAATGCATAATTCTCCAACACCACTTGATGGATGATACCTGCACCCGGTTTCCAGAAGCCAATGCCATATTTGTTGGAAACGGACGCAAGGAAATCAAAGACTTCCTTACTCTCCGAAGTGGCTACCGCCAAATCCTTTTCCGCACCTTCTTTCGCACGGATTAGGTGGTCGCAGTGCACCGTAGAAGGTACGGCCACCCGTGGGCGCCCCGCCTGCATGAACTGCAACAGGGCCATTTGGGCAGTCGCATCCTGCATGGCTACCCGGTCGGGCGCAAAATCAACGTAAGACGCCCCGCGCTCATACGCCTGCGTGGCACTTCCGTCCCATAAGTGGGTGTATAAAATTTTCTCAGTCAGTGTCAAAGGCCTATCCACTACCTTACGGGCAGCAGCAATCCGCTCACCGTATTGGGCGTAGACCTTTTTGATCATGTCAATATCAAAAGCCATCTATAGTATAAAAATATCCGTATTCCTTAAATTGTTGCGAATTTACAAAAAAAAGCTCGCTTCACGAGGGGTGCTGGCGCAGCCAAACAATTTGGAAATATTCTAAACAGCCCGGCGTCTTCACGGCAAAAAACTCAAACGGAAATCACATCCGGTGCCATCCGTTTCAATTCAGCAATGGCATGTGTTGGGTTTTTATCCGAAAAAATCGAATTACCTGCCACCAATACATCAGCCCCGGCTTTGAGGAGGGCGAGTGCATTGTGGCTGCTCACACCGCCATCGATCTCAATGAGCAGGTTGTCGTTTCGGCCGGTGGCCAAATCACGCAATTCCCTGATTTTACGGTAGGTCGACTCGATGAACTTCTGGCCACCGAACCCGGGATTTACCGACATGAGCAAGACAACGTCCACATCCTCTACAATTTCATGGAGGTGGGAAACGGGAGTGGCTGGATTGATGGCCACACCCGCCGTACACCCCAGCTCCCGTATCGACTGGACAGTGCGGTTTAGGTGGGTGCATGCCTCCGCATGTACCGTGATGTTATCTGCTCCAATTGCCTGGAATTGCTCCAGGTACCGATCCGGATCTACGATCATGAGGTGCACATCAAGTGGCTTTTTAGCATAATGTGCAATGGATGCCAGCACCGGGAATCCAAACGAGATATTGGGTACGAAGACACCGTCCATGATATCGACATGGAACCAATCCGCCTCACTTTGGTTAACCATCGCAACGTCATCATAAAGATGGGCGAAATCTGCGGATAACACGGAAGGTGCAACGAGGTGCTTACGTTTCGGCATGGCGCTTTTTTTGGCAAAGATAGCTAATATTGGCTATTATCCTTTGCCAATAATGCACGAATTCCTTCTTATTTATCCGAAAGCGAATCAAAACGTTCGGTTAACTCGCGGGAGTAGCCGCTTGTCTCTTCGCCGCTGATGGATTGCTGGGCTTCCCGCAAACGCCCTGCGAAGAGGATGGTCAACAATTGCCTCACCTGGCTATAATCAAATTCAGATTTAGCCAAGGTAATGAGGTACGCACTCTCTGTTATCTCGATATTCGATCTAGCCATGACACCCATATTTTTCCAATGGGAAAGGTACCCACATGATGATAACTTACCGTTACCGGTAGTTTAACATATCATTAAACCTGAGTTGAAAACTAAAGGGTCCGTATGGATGGCTTTTTAAGCTGTTTTGCTACCTTTGCAACATACAACACCGCTATAGTTAGACGGGTATGTTTAGCGATTAAATACACTGGATGTGGCAAGGTTAAAGATCAGATATAAGTCGACCGACACCAAGGGAAGTTACTCCTACCTGCTTAAATATGGGATGATATTGGTCAGCACCATTCTGATTGCCATGCTTTTGCCCAAGCAACCACGATTCAGGTACGAATATGAAAAGGGCAAGGTGTGGATGCACGAGGACTTGGTGTCGCCCTATAACTTTGCGGTGCTGAAAACCCAGGCGGAGCTCGACAAGGACCGGGAGCATGTACTTAAATCCGTGTACCCGGTTTATAACCACAACACGCAGATAGCCGAACAGGAGCTTACCCGGTTTGAAACCGATTTACCGGAAAAATGGCAGGCCGCCGGGTTGGATTCACTCGACGAAAACCAGGACGCATACGAGCAGATGGGAACGCAGCTGCTAGCCGAAATCTACAAGCGGGGTGTCATCGCACTCAACAACAAATTCCAGGGCGATCGTACAAATTACAATTTCACGCTCCTTACCGATAACGTGGCCAAACAAGTGAATACAGCGAGTGTATTTACCACGGAAACGGCCTTGGAGCACATCAAAAAAACCGTAGACAACCGTTCAACGATCAAACAGAAGGCATGGTTTGTTGATGTTCTCGGCGATTACATCAACATAAATTACCTGTTCAACGAATCGCTTACCACCAAATTGGAGGAAGATGCGTTGGCGACGATCTCAACCACCAGGGGCATGGTGCAGCGGGGTGAACTCATCGTGGCCAACGGGACCAACGTCAACAATGAAATCTTTCAGAAGATAGAATCGTTACGCAAAGCGTACGAGGAAGAAGCCCGTATCGGGGGCAACCGCACTTTGCTGCTCCTCGGCCAATTTCTGGTGGTGGCGTTGATGGTATCCCTCCTTTTTGTATTCATTTACCTTTTCCGTAAGGATATCTATCACAACAATCGGCTTATCTTCTTGATTCTGCTTGTGATTACCGGCATGCTGGCCGTCCTGTCGTGGGCGATAACCATCAAATTGCCGAGCCTTTACTACATCCCTTATTGCATCGTACCGGTTATCGTACGGGTACTTTTCGACACACGGTTATCCCTTAACATCCACCTGCTTATGGTGTTGTTGGCGGCCTTCTTTGTGCCCAATAGCTTCGAATTCATCTTCCTCCAATTTTCCACCGGGATGGTGGCGATATACAGTATCAAAACCTTGATAAAGCGTGAGCAATTCCTCATTTCGGCCTCCATCATCCTCGCCACTTATTTGATTGGCTATATCGGCATGGGGCTTATGCGCAACGGATCGTTCAGCAACCTGTATTGGTCAGACCTCACGCCATTTATCTTCAGCGTGTTGCTCACCCTGCTCGCCTACCCACTTATTTATGCATTCGAACGCGTATTCGGCATCATTTCGGATGTAACGCTAATGGAGTTGACCAACAGCAATTCCAAATTGTTGCGCGAACTTTCCTACAAAGCACCGGGCACTTTCCAGCACTCCATGCAGGTGGCCAACCTGGCAGAAGCGGCTATTTACCAGATAGGCGGAAACACGTTATTGGTACGTGCCGGTGCACTTTACCACGACATCGGTAAAATGTCGAACCCCCAATATTTTATCGAAAACCAGACCAAGGGATACAACCCGCACGACGGCCTGTCATTTGAACAAAGCGCGCAGATCATCATATCGCACGTGGCGAAAGGCATCGAGTTGGCCAAAAAACACCAACTGCCCGAGGTCATCATCGACTTCATCCGTACCCACCACGGCACCACCCGCGTGGATTATTTCTACCAATCGTACATCAAGTCGTTTCCCGAAAAGCTCGTTGACGAGGATATGTTCCACTACCCCGGTCCGATACCTTTCTCGCGGGAAACCGCCGTATTGATGATGGCCGACTCCGTGGAAGCCGCATCGCGGAGTTTAAAAGAGCCCACCGCGCAAGGACTCAACGATGTGGTCGATAAAATCATCGAGTCAAAAATGAACCAGAAGCAGTTCATCAACAGCAACATCACGTTGAAAGATATAACCACCGTCAGCGAGATATTCAAGGAGATGCTGAAAAGCATTTATCACGTACGTATCGATTACGAAACAGGCAAAAAAAATATACCGGCTTCCAAAACCGATATGCCCGTCAGGGACACGACGGAATAGCCTATCATGAAAATGTTTTTTTGGCGTACAAGGTTTCCGAAATTCGTTTTTTTGTAGTACGTTTGCAGGCGCAAAACGGTGAGGTGCCTGAGTGGCCGAAAGGAACAGTTTGCTAAACTGTCGTACTGGAAACGGTACCGAGGGTTCGAATCCCTCCCTCACCGCCACCCAACATGAAACCCGACGGATGTCGGGTTTTGTCGTTTAAAGGGGCCGGCCAAGCTTGTTTGAACAGACCCTTTAAACGACAAAACAAATGAGTGCAACGAATGGTTTCCTGTTGGGTGAAGCTCCACCCTCACCGGGATGGCTGCGGCCATTGCGTGTCGGGATTGCGCGACGCAGCCAATCCCTTGAAGTAAAACCCAAGCTTGCTTGAGCAGGCCCCCTTTATAATTACAGGCATAAAAAAGCACCCGCCCAAGCCAGACTTACGTGGGGAAGCAGTGCTATTGAAAAATATGGAAGATTATTATTTCAAAGTGACATACCATGTGAAGACAGTGTTACGGTCGTTTTCAGGGATGGTCGTGCCGAAAAAACGGAGACATTTCAACTAACCACGGAAAACAAAGGATATCACTCAACGGTAAGTCAAGCGTATTTCACAAATACGGAAAAGATAAGCAAAAAAACTTAGAGGGTTTAAGTAAGATCGTTGGAGATCATATTGGATACATTACTATTCCCCAGATGTATCATTATAACGAGGTAGCAGGTCTGGAAAATTTCATAGCAAACACGCTTCGAAGCTTTTCAAATACAAAAGCATTGATTATCGATATTAGAAATAATCCAGGAGGTAGCAGAGAGGTTCTTCAAACCTTTGCGGGTTATATTGTGCGAGCGAAGCAATCACCTTGGGTTGCTAATGTTGCTTATTTAAGAACAGACAAACCGATGACTGGAGACGAAGAATCCATGAGTAGTCGTTATCTTTACAGTTATAACTCCGAGAAATTATCAGACAATGATAGAAAGGCAATAGACCAGTTTAGGGAAGGCTTTAACCTTCAGAAAGCAATAGATAACTCGAAGTTTAGCGGCCCTTTTTATATGGTTTTACATCAGGGTAAGGAATCATATGGTCAACCGGTCTATATTTTAGTGAATGAAGAAAGCTTTAGTGCTGCATCCGTCTTCGCCAGCGCATTTAAAGGTTTGCCAAACGTAAAAATTGTAGGGGAAACAACGGATGGTTCAAGTGGCAATTCAAGAATACTGAGGCTGAAAAATTCAAATATTCAAATCAGGGTCTCTACGATGGCGTCATTTCAAAGAAATGGCAAGACCTTGGATGGCAATGGAACGATACCCGATAGGGTTATTCAGGTGGATGAAAAACAAGTTTTAGACGGTTACGACACCCAGCTAACTCAATTAATTAATATCATCAATCGTATCCAATAAACAATCGAGTGTTGTCAAATTGCACGAAAAGATTTACATTGCTAAAAACACCACGCTATGAATACCTTTTCAGTTAAAGCATTTGGCACGGCATCTCCTGAAGCCGACCTCACACAGCTCACCATCGCCCGCCGTGAAGTCATGGCAACGGACGTGGAAATCGACATCCTATACTGCGGCGTTTGCCACTCCGACCTGCATACCGCCCGTAACGAATGGCACGGCACCATCTACCCGAATGTGCCTGGGCACGAAATCGTGGGCCGGATTACAAAAGTGGGCGACCACGTTACCAAATTCAATGTAGGCGACCTCGCGGGGGTAGGCTGCATGGTAGATAGCTGCAGGCAGTGTGAAAGCTGTCGAGAAGGATTGGAACAATACTGTGAAAATGGCAATGTACAAACCTATAATGGGCACGAGAGATTCCTTAAGCAACAAACATTCGGCGGTTATTCCGAGCGAGTGGTTGTCGATGAGGATTTTGTACTGCATATCCCCGACAACCTGGACCCTGCCGCAACAGCACCGCTCCTATGCGCGGGAATTACCACCTACTCGCCGCTGAGGCATTGGAATGTCAGCCCGGGCAAACGGGTCGGCATCGTCGGTATTGGTGGACTAGGCCACATGGGTGTTAAGATCGCAAAGGCCATGGGAGCCCATGTGGTCGTTATCACCACATCGATAACTAAAGTCGAAGACGCCAAACGGCTGGGGGCCGATGAGGTCATCCTTTCCAAAGATACGCAACAGATGAAAGACCATGCGGGCACGTTACATTTCATTCTGGATTGCGTATCTGCGGCCCACGACATCAACGCCTATTTAAGTTTGTTGAAAAGAGACGGCTCCCTCACGCTTGTCGGTGCTCCCGAAAACCCTTTGCCCGTAGCGCCATTCAGCTTGATCCCCAAACGTAAAAGCTTTTCCGGATCGATGATCGGTGGTATCCGCGAAACACAGGAAATGCTCGACTTCTGCGGCCGGCACAACATCACTTCCGATATTGAACTGATTAAGATGCAGGATATTAACAGCGCTTATGAGCGCCTACTGAAGGGCGACGTGAAATACCGATTTGTCATCGACATGGCGAGCCTGAAAGAATAAGATATTCTAAAACCTCGTGAATGATGGCTAAACAAGGCAGGTCCATTTTCTGGATACTCTACGCATTCTTCTTCGCAGTGCCTTTCCCGATGATCTTGTATTACAGCATCAATTACACGGGTGGCGAAGCACGGCATTTAGCAACATTATCCAAACCATATTGGGCGCTTGGTTATTTATTGGCCTCGGTGGTATTGTGGCTCTGGTTACTGGCGCGCTTATTCCAGCAATGGGTTGTTTTACCTGTGGTGGCACAACGCCGGGCACAGGATCTGCTGCGAACAGGAATCGTGCGTGATGCCGAGGTCGTCGCCTGCAAAGAAGTGGGAAAACCAACGGAAAATACAACGAAAATAGATGTCACTTTCCGTTTCAACAACCTGTCCGGCATTCCCATCAGTGAGACACTGCGTGTGGTCGATACACGTCCCAAGCAAGGGCGGTATCAAATCGGGCGGCTGGTAAGGCTCCGGATCAACAAAACATTAACGGAACCACCCGTCATAGTATAATTCCCCCCAATCATTGGACAGATTTTTCATAAACTAAGTAAGATATTTCCGGTATCCCACCCACCAACATTAACCTAACCTGCCTGCGCGGCGAGCGCCCGCCGGAGGCACCTGTTTTCCTCTGCTTCATGCCGCCTCCTTTTGTTTGAGGCTCTGGTAGACCTCCCCGGGGATTTCATCTTCCAGGCTTTGGTGCCTCCTT
>NZ_JBMQOC010000075.1:0-17648 GCF_053550995.1 Parapedobacter sp. | reverse complement strand
CAACCATCCTCCGCAGTCGGAACGGAAGGATACGTTTCACTTTCATCTCGGCGCTTATCGCTGCCGTGCGTGCTTCAATAACTAAGTCGAGCATAAAATTGTCATTTTGATGCAAAATCCTTCCGCCGGCTCATCGTCTTGATAAACTCGACCTTCCGGAAACGTACCGCGCTCCAATCGTCGTCTATGGCCACTTGCCGTACGGGCTCGAAACCCGATTTCCCCAATGCTTCCCAGCCACGGTCCCTATTTATCTCCGCACGGTATTTCTTAGAAGTCCCTTTCGGGTAGGCAAACCACACCACCGCATCCCCTTTTAATTTATCACAGATCAATGCCGTCGTCTGGTCGATTTCTGCTTTCGTTTTCACGAATGTCAAAACAAATTCGATTTCGTCTATTGCATGGGTGGCATGCCTTACGGCGGTGTCTTGCGCTATCGCCTCCCATTCGCCCTTAAATTCCGCCGGAGCGTTTAAAATGAGGATTTCCCGCTGCTGTTTGAAATTAAGTTTTTTGAAGACCGGTGTCATGTCCCTACATTTTGATTGTCGCAATATACTTTACAGGTGTTCAAGTTAAGCAGGATTGTCTTTGAAACCAAAATTCATTGCAAATTCAATAATCACAGTTGGCGCGGATAAATGGGATTAAAGGTATATTTGGAATATGGATAAGCAAAGGATTCGATTATTGATGGCGATCTCGGGTGCTTTTTTCGCTTGGACGGCTGTTATTTTACAATTTATGCTCATGCTTGGAAACCGAACATTTCCCCTCGCGGAAATGGTTATCCGGTTTTTCAGCTATTATACCATCCTAACCAATTTGTTAGTGGCATGCTGTTTTACGGCACTTGTCTTGGCCTTTGCTTGCAAACCGGTACGGGCTACGCCGAGTTTTTTCACCCATCCAAACGTGCTGGCAGCCACGGTTGTATACATTACCGTAGTAGGTGGCGTGTATAATATTGTATTACGTAGCCTGTGGGATCCGCAAGGCTTGCAGCTTGTGGTCGACGAGTTGCTGCATACGGTTAATCCGTTGTATTACCTTGTATTTTGGATCATCTTCATACCTAAAGCCACGCTTAAATGGATGCATATTTTCCCATGGTTGATCTATCCGCTCGTGTACTTTTTGCTTATACTCGCCCGGGGTGCCATTTCCGGTTTCTATCCGTACCCCTTCATCCATGTAACTGAACTGGGGTGGAAGAGCGTTCTCCTAAATAGTCTCGGCATAACCGCCGCATTTGTCCTGTTGTCATTGGTCATCATAGGCGTCTCTAGGTGGGGGCAATTATATCAAAGAAAATAAGTACCTTAGCCTATCGATAAACAACACGGCATGAAATTCAAGCGATGGGCGGGAACATTATTCGGTATCACCTTGATATCGGTGAATTTCAGTTGCGACCAGCTAACGAAGGCCATCGTTCGAAAACAGATACCGCCAAGTGAACAGATCACCCTGATATCGGACCACTTGACCCTCACCAATATCGAAAATTCCGGCGCTTTCATGAGCATGGGACAAACATGGTGGCAGCCGCTAAAATCAATACTGTTTATCGTGTTGCCGACAGTCGTGCTCTTACTGGGCATATATTACATGATGCGGTTGGGGGGAAGACGGCCATGGCTCACACTGGCATTGGGGTTTGCCATCGGGGGCGGCATGGGCAATATGATCGATAGGTTGCTATACGGCTCCGTTACCGATTTTGTACACATTAAGGTCGGCCCAATCCAAACCGGCATCTTTAATATGGCAGATGTATCCATCATGATTGGTGTTGGGGTCATGTTACTCTTCACCCTGCGGGGCAGGCGCCACGATTTCATGTCGCGATGACCGTTGGCCCCTAGGTTTCCACCTCAATCCATACCGGCGCATGGTCGCTGGTCTTTACCCATCCGCGCACATCGCGATCCACACCCGCCGACCGTAATTTCGGGGCAATCATCGGACTCAAGAGGAAGTGGTCGATCCGCATTCCGGCATCCCGACCGAATGCGTTGCGGAAATAATCCCAATAAGTGTATACGGATTGATCGGGATACACCTGTCGGATAGCGTCCGTCCAGCCCTGTTTTACCAACGCCTCGAACACTGCCCGTGTTTCCGGCCGGAAAAGCGCATCGTTGACCCAACGTTCGGGCCGGTATACATCTGCTTCGGTGGGGATGATGTTGAAATCGCCGGTCAATATCGCGGGTCCGCCCTGGTTGATTAGCATTTGCGCATAACTAAGCAGGCGATCCATCCAGCTAAGTTTATAGTCGAATTTCGGACCCGGCGCAGGGTTTCCGTTGGGAAGGTATAGGCAACCGATTAATATACCATTGATGTTGGCCTCGATGTAACGGCTATGGGCATCGTCAGGGTCGCCGGGCAATATGCGGCATGTTTCTTCGGGTACACCGATCCGGGAGAGGATAGCTACACCGTTCCAACTTTTCTGCCCATGCCAGATGGATTGATAACCCGCTTCAAGCAGGGCTGTTTCCGGGAAATTTTCCTGTATGGCTTTGAGCTCCTGTAGGCACACCACATCCGGTTGCGATTCCTCCAGCCATCGTAACACGACAGGCAGCCGGGCATTGATGCTGTTTACATTGTATGTAGCGATCTTCATACAGCAAACTTAACCAAATTATCGGTGGATTTATCGCGATGGTGAAAAACGCCTCCGCACGTGTGCGTAAAACACACCGCGGGAAGCGTTTGCAAACACATGAAAAAAAGTTATTTCCTAAGACGGGCAGTTAGCGCGGCCAGCATCTCCCGCACCATGTCTTCAAATTGGTGCCGGGGTTTCCACCCCCAGTCACTACGTGCGCAGCGATCATCGATTTCCGCTGGCCAGCTGTCGGCAATGCGCTGCCGGAAATCAGGCCGGCTCTGCCAGCTAAATTCCGGCAAATGCTGCTGTATAGCCGTCGCGAGCTGTTCGGGATTAAAACTGAATGCCGCAAAATTATAGGAAGTACGAACCTTGATCGTATCGGCCGGTGCCTCCATCAATTGGATGGTTCCTGCCACCGCATCGGGCATGTACATCATGGGCAATGTCGTTCCGGCATCCAGAAAGCAAGTGTAATCCTCACCCCGGGCAGCATGGTGGAAAATATCCACCGCATAATCAGTGGTGCCGCCGCCGGGTAATGCCGTGTGGCTAATGAGGCCCGGATATCGGATACTGCGCACATCAACACCATAGATATGGTGGTAATAGTTACACCAATTTTCACCGGCTACCTTGCTGATACCGTATACAGTGCTGGGCTGTGTGACCGTATTTTGCGGACACGCAGTTCGGGGCACATGCGCCCCGAAAACTGCGATACTGCTGGGCCAAAATACACGACATCCGGTTTCGCGGGCAACTTCGAGTACATTCAATAGCCCCTGCATATTGAGATCCCACGCCTGCTGCGGGTATTGCTCGCCACTCGCCGAAAGAAACGCCGCCAAATGGTATATAGTCGTCGCCCCCGTATCGGCAACAAGTGAACGCAAGGCTTCGCGGTCCATCACATCGAGCAATCGGAAATGAAGATCGGTACGAACAGGCTGCCGGATATCTGTGGCAATGATGCGCTCAGCGCCATACCGCAACCGCAGTGCGGAGGTGAGTTCGGTGCCCAATTGGCCATTCGCACCCGTTATGATGATCTGTTGTTTCTGCATACGAAATCTGTTCAAAAAAAGCATGGTGGCCGACGCATCCGGCCACCATGCAGTAACCTAAGTTTAAGTCTTGATCGCGCGACAGACGGTCATTCATGTGTTGTGCCATTTGCATCACCGGTTTGTCCCTCGATATAACACTGCAAAATTCTACCCATTTAAACAAAAATACAAGGGTTCTGTTTTAATTCCGTTAAATTAACGGTCAATTCAGCAAAGTGCCATATTTTTTATATATTTGGGCCGCCCAGTGGATAGTTGGCCGTTAAAGTAATTGGAAACCCGGTTTGATTGATCTCGATCCCATAGATATCGAATTGTTACGCATCCTCCAACGCGATGCGACATTATCCAACAAGCAACTTTCATTGCAGTTGAACAGATCTGTTGCTGCCATCCAAGAGCGACGGCGTAAGTTGCGCGAACAAGGCTATATCAAGCGGGTGGTGGCCATCGTTGACCGGCGGAAGATCGATCGCAGCCTAGTCGCCTTTTCGCATGTGTTATTAACCTCCCATAGCCGGGAGGTGCTCCTGGGCTTTGAACAGGATGTACTGGCATTCGACGAGGTAATGGAATGTATGCAATTGACTGGGGCATATGATTTTATCCTCCGAGTGGCGGTGCGAGACATGGATGCCTATAACCATTTCCTACGCGAGAAGTTGGCCACGCTGCCCAACATCAGCACCGTACAAAGTTTTTTCGTATTGGAAGAAGCCAAGAGCGATACCGCATATCCCTTGCCATAAGGTTGTCACAGCTATTCTTTTTCTTTGTCCTAAATCGTTCTTTTTTGTAAGCATTCTGTCATAAGAATGCCTTTCGATGATATCGGTATGGTTTTTTACTTGCTATTTTCGCTTTTAGTTGTACTTTTGACCAAAATTTAGGAATAGTCAAATGGTAAAAAGACAAAATGAGTGCAGTAGACGATAAGCGGAACCTCATCATCGAAGCGGCTTTGAAGCGTTTTTCGCACTTCGGGATCGCCAAAACATCGATGAGCGAGGTGGCGGACGATCTGAAGCTTTCGAAGGCAAACTTATACTATTATTTTCCAGACAAGTTTTCGCTGATTGAGGCCATTGCGTACCGGATTATTGACGAAAGTGATTCCGTCATCGAAAAGGCGTTCGACGAAGCCGAAGACACGTTGGATCTACTGATCCGGATGTTGGAGATGAAGAAAGCCTATGTGGAAAAATATTATATGCTTATCCTTAATCTCCACGAGATGAACATCCATGAAGAAAAGTGGAAAGAATTGGCTAAACGATTGTTCCGGCGCGAAGTGGAAACCATTTCGCGCATATTTGAACAGGGGATAGCACGTAACGAACTTGTAACATTTGACGTGGCCGCAACGTCTGAACTATATGTTGCGATGATCCGCGGATTGGCCATGTTTTGCGACCATGCCGCGCCGCATGCATTGATCGATCGGGATGAACTCGCCCGTGTATTCGAAAAACAGAAACAAGCCGCCGCTATGGTTATTAACGGCCTCCAGAAAAAACAAGATTAAGAATAACATGAATAAATTAGCAATGAATATACGATTAATTATCGCTACGCTATTCGCCGGTATAATGGGAGCACAGGTCGTGTCTGCCCAGGAGGTGTTAACGCTTAAGGATGCGCTTAATTATGCACTTGCGCATAGTGAATCCGTAAAGAAGGCGCAATTGGACATTGAAGGCGGCAGGCACCAGGTAGCTGAGGTGCGGGCATCGGCACTGCCGCAAATCGAGGCGACCGGCGCACTGAATTACAACCCCGTTATCGGAAAACTGGTCTTTGCCGGGCAATCGGTTACCATTGGCCAACCCTGGGATTCGCGCGTGGGCGCCCAATTAAACCAGCAGGTGTTCAACCAGCAGGTCTTTACCGGATTAAAGGCGGCGAAAACGACAGCCGAGTTTTATGAATTAAGTGCGGAACTCACCGAAGAACAAGTCATTGAACTGGTCGCTAAAAATTATTACCAAGTGTTGGTAAACCGCGAGCAGTTAAATGTGATAGATACCAATCTCAAGAATGTGAGGGTCATCCACGAAATCGTATCTAATCAATACGACAATGGGCTAGCTAAGAAGATCGATGTCGATCGGATAAAGGTAAATATCACCAACCTGGAGAACCAACGTGAAGAACTGGTTAACGGTATCGTCATGTTGGAAAACCAGTTGAAGTACACCATGGGTATGCCCATCGAAACCGCAATTGTATTGCCGGAAACGGAACTTACAGCCGTGCCTACTGCACTCGATTTCGCCAATCAGCCCGATAGGATGGATCACTTGGTGGAACTGAACCTGATGAACAAGCAACTGGAATTGTTAGACCTGCAATACAAAGCCTATAAGGCCGAGTATTATCCGTCCCTGGCGCTGGTGAGCAATTATACCTACACGGCCATGTCCGATAAATTCAATTACCTCTATCGGAGTTCCACGGACCCCATGGCTGCTCGGTTCGGTTCCATGGTCATCGGCCTCAATTTGCGCATCCCTATTTTCAACGGATTTGCCACCCGTGCCCGTATGGGAAAAGCAAAGGTGGAATACCTCAAGGCCGAGCAAGACTTATGGAATACCAAACAATCGCTTAACCTAGCTAACGAAAATGCACGGATACAACTGCGCAATGCATTGAACACTATCCAGTCGCAACAAGAGAACGTGGCGTTGGCCCAAGAGGTATATGCCAGTACCCAGAATAATTACAACAACGGGCTTGCTCCCTTAACCGACCTGCTGGATACCGAAAATGCACTGACACAAGCACAAAACAGTTATACGCAGGCGCTGCTGAATTACAAAATAGCGGAAATCCAGCTGAAGAAAGCAAACGGAGAGATCAAATCACTAATAAACGAATAAACATCATCATCACACGTATATGAAACGGATAATTATTACCATCGTCGTCGTTATTGGCTTACTGAGCCTCATCGGGTGGGTCTTAACGAATAACAAAAAGGAGAACGAAGCCAAAACGGCCGTCGTTGCTGAAACCGGCGGGGCCATCGTGGTTAAGGCGGCAACCGTAAGCCGTCAACCCGTCGTGCTCGACTTTTCAGCCAATGGCAACTTCGCCGCCAACCAGGACTTGACGTTACTGTCCGAAGTCAGTGGCCGTGTTACCCGCATTTTGGTAGATGAAGGTTCGCACGTACGCAAGGGACAAGTATTGGCATCGGTAGACCCCGAAATCGTCAATTTGGACAAGCAGGCTGCCGAAGATGCCCTTCAAAAGTTAAAAACGGACTATGAACGGTACAAGAGCTCTTACGAGACAGGAGGTGTTACGCGGGCCCAACTGGATGAAATTGAATTGCAGCTGAGCAATGCGGAGGTCCGCCTGCAGCAAGCCAATCGCCGGGTAGCAGACGCCACGATCAAATCGCCAATCAACGGGGTGATCAACCGCCGGGATATCGAAGTGGGAGCGTATCTTTCACCGGGTACCGAGCTTTTTGAAATCGTGGATTTATCGCAACTGAAACTACAGGTTACCGCCAACGAAACCCAAGTGGTCAATCTGAAAGTTGGCAGCAAGGTTGCCGTTACCAGTACGGTATTCCCCGCCGAGGAATTCAACGGCACGGTACGCTTCATTGCGGCCAAAGCCGACAATACACTCAATTATCCCGTAGAGATCGTTATCGATAATAACCAGTCGTCCGAGCTCCGTGCGGGCATGTATGGTACGGCCCATTTCAAGTTTCCGCAGTCGGAACCGGCCATCTTGGTACCCCGTAGTGCTTTTGTCGGCGGGGTAAACAGTAACCAGGTTTACGTCTTGGGTACCGACAGTACGGCATTGATACGCAAAGTTATTGCCGGAAGGATTTTCGGCGAGCAAGTTGAAATCGTAAAAGGCCTCGAAGAAGGTGAAACCGTGGTTACAAGTGGTCAGATCAACCTGGTGGATGGCGCCAAAGTTACGGCACGGGTCGACTCAACCCAAGGATAACGATTTCGAAGTCTCATATCTCAAGTTTCATATCTCATATCTTAACTCATGAAGATAGCAGAAATATCGATTAAACGCCCATCCATCGTCATTGTGGTGTTCACCGCATTGACGTTATTGGGCATCATGAGCTATTTCTCGTTGAATTACGAGTTGCTCCCCAAATTTACTCCCAGCGTGGTGTCGATTACCACGATCTACCCAGGGGCGTCGCCCAGTGAGGTGGAAAACACCGTAACCAAGAAAATCGAAGACGCGGTGGCCTCGCTAGAAAATATCAAGAAGCTCGACGCGACATCATTCGAGAGCCTTTCGATGGTGATTATCGAGTTAAATAGTGGCACGGATGTCGATTATGCACTCAACGATGCCCAGCGAAAGGTGAACGCCATCCTGTCTGAATTGCCTGATGACGCCGAAGCGCCCTCGCTGGCCAAGTTTTCGATGGACGATTTGCCCATACTCTCGCTTGCGGCAACCGGCGACATGGATGCGGCGGCATTTTACGACCTTGTCGACAAACGCATACAACCTGTGCTGTCGCGGGTACCCGGGGTTGCGCAAGTAAACCTCAT
Source organism: Parapedobacter sp. (assembly GCF_053550995.1). NCBI lineage: Bacteria > Pseudomonadati > Bacteroidota > Sphingobacteriia > Sphingobacteriales > Sphingobacteriaceae > Parapedobacter > Parapedobacter sp. The sequence goes on along the minus strand of NZ_JBMQOC010000075.1, from coordinate 9,396 downwards.
CGGTGGCCAGGAACGCGAAATCCAGGTCAGCATCGACGCATCGAAACTGGAAGGGTATGGACTATCTATCCTGCAAGTACAGCAGGCCATCCTCACCTCCAACCTCGACTTCCCCACGGGGAGCGTCAAAACGGAAAACCAGGATATCCTCGTCCGCTTGGCAGGTAAATACAAATCCGTCGACGAACTGCGTAACCTTGTGGTTGCTACCACGCCGACCGGCGGCCAGGTACGCATCCGCGACGTCGCCGATGTACAGGACACCCAAAAAGATGTCGAAAAAATCGCCCGGGTAAACCAGGAGAGCGCCTTGCTTTTACAGGTATTGAAGCAATCGGATGCCAACGCGGTGGAAGTGAGCCGTGGCACCCAGGAGTCCATTGCCACCTTGATGGAAACTTACAAAGCCGAAGGCCTGAAAATAGACATCGCCAACGATAGTTCGACTTACACGCTCGAATCGGCCAATGCGGTTATATTCGACTTGTTCCTAGCGGTCGTGCTGGTGGCGGTGGTGATGCTTTTCTTCCTGCATAGTATCCGTAATGCAGTGATCGTGATGGTTGCCATCCCGGCATCATTGATCGCTACGTTTATCGGCATCAACCTTTTTGGCTACACCCTCAACCTGATGTCGCTCTTGGGTCTATCGCTGGTAGTCGGTATCCTTGTTGACGACGCCATCGTGGTCATCGAAAACATCTATCGCCACATGGAAATGGGCAAGAATAAGGTGCGTGCTTCTTACGATGCGGCGAAAGAGATCGGTTTTACCGTTATTTCCATTACGCTGGTTATCGTAGTGGTGTTTCTGCCGATTGCCATCAGCACAGGCATGGTGTCCGACATCTTGCGCGAGTTTTGCGTGGTTGTCGTTATCGCCACGTCGCTCAGTTTGCTGGCCTCGTTTACCATCGTACCCCTGCTTACGTCGCGCTTCGGTAAATTGGACCGGGTGTCTGACAAGAATATTTTCGGTCGGTTTGTACTCTGGTTCGAAAACCAGTTGCATCGGTTTACCAATTGGGTCTCCGGTGTGCTGAAATGGTCGCTTAACCATAAATTCATTACGTTGGCCGCCGTAACCGTTATGCTGTTCGCCTCCTTTGGTTTACTGGCCGGCGGCTATATCGGGGGTGAGTTCTTCGCGCAGGGCGACCGCGGCGAGTTCCTGGTGCAAATCGAGATGCCCAAGGACGCTTCCATCGAGCAAACCAACCAGATGACGCAGAAAGCGGAAGAGTTCCTGGCCACCAAGCCCGAAGTGGTTTCCGTGATCACCACGGTGGGGCAGTCGAACGATGGTTTCGTGGGCACCCAGGCCACGGCATATAAGGCAGAGCTTACCGTGAAACTCGTTGGCAGTGAAGAACGTGAGGACCCCAGTAACATCTACGCCGCGAAGTTGAAACGCGAAATGCAAAGCGTGCTGGTAGGGGCCAAGGTGAAGACGGTGCCCATCAGTATCGTTGGTTTTGCCGAACAAGCACCGTTGGAGATGGTGGTTATCGGCTCCGACCTAGATAGTGTGCTCACCTATGCGGAAGGCATTTTGGAGCGTGTACGCAAAATCCCCGGCACCTCGGAGGCCAAGCTATCGGTAGAGAGCGGTACGCCCGAGATTACCGTTGAAGTGAACCGCGATAAGATGGCTGCCCTGGGATTGAACCTCCAAACGGTGGGTGCCACCATGCAGACCGCATTCAGCGGCAACACCGACGGCAAATTCCGCTCTGGCGAATACGAATACGACATCAATATCCGCTTCGACGATTACGACCGTAAGAATGTGGAAGATGTGAGCAACCTGCCGTTCACGAACGATAAGGGGCAATTGGTGCGACTATCGCAATTTGCCAGCATCCATGAAGGGTCGGGTCCGAGCCAGTTGGAGCGGCGCGACAAAAGTACGTCGGTAAAAGTACAATCGCAGGTCGTGGGCCGGCCGGTCAGCGCCATCGCTGCCGATCTGGAAGCCCAACTCGACGAAGTGCGACGTCCTAGTGGGGTAAGCTACGTGTGGAGTGGTGATATGGAGCAGCAATCCGAAGGTTTCGGCACGTTGGGTATCGCGTTGCTCAGTTCCATCTTATTGGTCTACTTCATCATGGTAGCGCTGTATGACAGCTTCGTATATCCTTTCGTGGTGATGTTCTCCATCCCGCTGTCCATTATCGGTGCCTTGTTGGCACTTGCGCTCAGTAACAATACATTGAATATATTCACTATCCTCGGCTTGATTATGTTGATCGGATTGGTGGCCAAGAACGCCATCATCCTCGTAGACTTTACCAACCACCTCAAGGCAGAGGGTAAATCCACGCGCGAGGCGCTGATCTTGGCGAACCAGGCACGGTTGCGCCCCATCCTGATGACTACCATCGCCATGGTATTCGGTATGCTTCCCATCGCGTTGGCTACCGGCCCGAGTGCGGAGTGGAAAAATGGATTGGCATGGGTCATTATCGGTGGCCTCGTCAGTTCCCTGTTCCTCACGCTGATTGTTGTGCCGGTTATCTATCAGATCATGGATAACATCCTGCACCGCTTCGGGCTGGATAAAAAAGGCCAGCCCATTGAGGAACTGATGGTTGAAGAGTACGTGCACAAAGAAGTGAAAGAATACGAAGAAGAAAGGGTATAACGATAACTATCGCGATGCGCTTATTCCACGACGTATAAGGCCAACGTCCCGGGTGCAAACATCCGGGACGTTTCCTTTTAACGGCACTGCCTTGCTTATATTAGTGGGGTTCCCTAAGTTTGTGCACACACACATATTGCACACTGCACAACATGAAGCCATTATTAAAACGTTTTGAAGAAAAGCGGCCTGAAATTGTATTTGAATGGAAAGACCCCGAGACAGAAGCCGAGGGGTGGGTCGTTATCAATTCCCTTCGGGGTGGGGCGGCCGGAGGCGGCACCCGCATGCGCGCCGGGTTGGACCGCAACGAAGTAGAGTCGCTGGCCAAAACCATGGAAGTCAAGTTTACCATATCGGGTCCACCCATCGGCGGCGCCAAGTCGGGCATTAACTTCGATCCCGCCGATCCCCGCAAAGCGGGCGTGCTGCAACGCTGGTACAAAGCGGTGACACCCCTGTTGAAAAATTACTACGGCACCGGTGGCGACCTCAACGTCGACGAGATACACGAAGTCATCCCTATCACAGAGGAGTATGGCCTTTGGCACCCCCAGGAGGGTGTGCTTAGCGGGCATTTCAACGTGCGCGAGAACCAGCGTATCCACCAGATCGGACAATTGCGCTATGGTGTCTCGAAAGTATTGGAGGACTTAGCCTACACGCCCGATTTGCGACGCAAATACAAAGTAGCTGATATGATTACCGGCTTCGGCGTGGCCGAATCGATCCGCCATTACTATGCCCTCTTCGATGGCCAAGTGGCGGGCAAGCGCGCCATCATCCAGGGGTGGGGAAATGTAGCTGCCGCCGCAGGGTATTACCTCGCCCAGATGGGCGTCCGGATTGTGGGCATCATTGATCGGGATGGGGGAGTGGTCAACGATGCCGGGTTCGATATCGAGACCATCCGGCAGCTATACCTCAACCGCAATGGCAATCGACTCATCGTAGACGACATGCTGTCTTTCGAGGCGTTGAACGCCACGATATGGGACCTCCCCACAGACATATTTATCCCCGCCGCAGCATCGCGCCTGGTATCCAAAGAGCACGTGGCGCGATTGGTAGCCAATGGGCTGGAAGTCATTTCGTCGGGGGCGAATGTACCGTTTGCAGACCGCGAGGTTTTCTATGGCCCCGTAATGGAGTATGTAGATGGGCAACTTTCCCTGATTCCCGATTTTATTGCCAACTGTGGCATGGCACGGGTATTTGCCTACCTTATGCAGCGCAACGTGGAGATGAGCGACGACGCTATCTTTTCGGACGTATCCGATGTCATCTACCGGGCGCTGTCGGCTATCCGCGAGCTATCGCCTGCCAAAACGCACATCTCCTCGCGGGCCTACGAAATCGCCCTGCGCGAACTGGTATAATCACTGCGAATTCTGTATCTTTACCCACTTGAAAGGAAAGAATTACGATGAAGCAATACCTCGATTTGATGCGCCATGTGTACGAAAACGGCGTGGAGAAGCACGATCGCACGGGCACCGGTACCCGTAGTGTGTTCGGCCATCAGATGCGTTTCGACCTGAAGGCCGGGTTTCCGTTGGTGACCACCAAAAAGGTACATCTGCGTTCCATTATCCATGAGTTGATCTGGTTTTTGCGGGGCGAGACCAATATCGCATACCTCCGGGAAAACGGCGTGAGTATTTGGGATGAATGGGCCGATGGCGATGGCAATCTCGGTCCCGTATACGGATCTCAGTGGCGGTCGTGGCCTACGCCAGGCGGTGGGCATATCGATCAGATCGAAAAGGTGGTGCAGCAGCTCAAAGCCAACCCCGATTCGCGCCGGATCATTGTGTCGGCATGGAACGTGGCTGAGATCGAAAACATGGCGCTACCGCCTTGCCACGCATTTTTCCAATTCTATGTGGCTCCAGCCGATCCGGAAAAGGGCCTGCTGAAGCCGCAGCTTTCCTGCCAACTCTACCAGCGAAGTGCCGATATTTTCCTCGGCGTGCCCTTCAATATTGCGTCTTATGCACTGCTCACCATGATGATGGCACAGGTATGTGATATGGAAGCAGCCGATTTCGTGCATACATTTGGCGACGCACACCTCTATAGCAATCATTTCGAGCAAGTCGAACTCCAGTTAAGTCGCACACCTCGGGCATTACCGATTATGAGGTTAAATCCGGCGGTGACCGACCTGTTCGCCTTCCGGTATGAAGATTTTGAACTGATGGATTACGATCCTTATCCGCGCATCAAAGCACCGGTTGCGGTATAATCCCCTTAACTATGGAGCAACCCCTCGTATCGGCCATCGTGGCTGCCGCCGAAAACAATGCCATCGGTAAAGACAACCAACTGCTGTGGCACCTGCCCAATGATCTGCGTTTCTTTAAGCGTACCACCACGGGCCACACGGTCATCATGGGCCGCAAAACATACGAGTCGGTGGGCAAGCCGCTCCCCAACCGGCGCAACATCGTTATCACTCGGCAGGAAGGGTATACCGTACAGGGGGCTGAAGTGGCACACTCGCTGGCCGAGGCCCTGGGAAGCTGCGCTGGCGAAGATGAAGTGTTTGTGGTAGGCGGGGCCGAGGTCTATCGGCAGGCACTCCCCATCACGAACCGGGTTTACCTTACGCGCGTGCATGCTACGCTGCCGGGCGACAGCTTTTTCCCTGAGTTGGATAAACAAAGATGGCGGCTGGTTTCCGAAGAGCACCACCTGCCAGACGATCGGCATGCCTATGGTTACACCTTTGAGATTTACGACTCCACGACATGACACGCGTTCCTGACACCGGGAATAGGCGGCCACTCGGTGGCTGGTTCTTTTTTGCGTTCAAGCTGGTCTTATGGACCCTCATCGCTTATTCCTTTGCCGCAAATGCCAACATCTATTTCCAGTACCCCCGTTTATCGGGCGTTGCCTATGGTATCAATACATTCCTTACCGGAAGCATCCTCATTGCCATTGGCCGGTTTACCCTCATTGCCATCTATCGGCGGCGCAACAAGAAGAATAACCGCGTTCGGGGCAATTACATATTGGGCATCAACCAGATAGCCACCTTATTGAATATCGTGTTCGTGATCCTTGGATTGATGATTGCCTTTGGCATCAACCCAAAGGAATTCCTGACGAGCATCACCATCGTCGCCATGGCCATCGCCCTCCTTTTCCGCGACTATATCACCAACATGATCAGCGGGCTGCTGATTATGTTTTCGGATCAGTTCACCATCGGCGATACCGTGCGCATTGGCGAGCACCAGGGAAAAATCATGGACATCACATTGGCCAACATCATGGTGAAGAATGACGATGACGATATTGTCCTTATTCCGAACAATACCGCGTTTACAACCAATATCATTAACCAGTCGTTGCAGAATTCAAGAAAGCTGACCATCGAGTTTGAACTGCCCCTGGACAGTTCCCGACGGCCCCGCGTGCTGGAAGGCGATCTACGTGATACCCTGAAAAATTACGGTACCGATATCGTGCCTGATAGTTTCCAGTTTCGGGTAGTGGGTGTAGGCAAAGATTCCGTCCAATATAAATTGCAATTTTCGACCACCAAGAAGGATACCCGTCTGCGCAGGCAACTGCGCAATGACCTCTACCAGCGGATCATCGCATTTGAGGCGACCCTTTAGACCTTCCTTACTTTTACGCTTTTCACGAAGTGGTGGCTGCCCTTTTCGAGGATCAGGTCGGCCCGGAACCGGGTAGGCAGAATATTTTTCAGCAGGTTCGGCTTGTTGATTTCATTCCATATGCTCGCCGCAGTCTCTGCGCTTTGGCCGCTGTCGAGGTCGGCGTACCGATGGAAATAGGAATCGGCACGCTGAAAGGCGGTTTTCCGCAGCCATTCAAACCGTTGCGTGTACCATTCCTGTAGGTTTTCCGGCGAAGCATCCACATAAATCGAATAATCGAAGAAGTCCGATACGAACACACGGGGGCCACGGTGCTTCCCCTTTACATTTACCTGAAGCACATTGATGCCTTCCACGATGAGTATGTCGGGTTGTGACACCCATTGCAATTGATCGGGTACGATATCATACACCAAATGGGAGTAGACCGGTGCCGAAACCTGCTCTTTGCCCGATTTGATATCCGATAGGAATCCCAGGAGCCGCCTGGTATCATAGCTTTCGGGAAAGCCCTTGCGGTTCAGTATGCCCTTAGCCTCCAGGTGGCTGTTCGGATACAGGAAACCATCGGTGGTAATCAGTTCCACCTTCGGGTTGCCCGGTGCCAGCGACAATACCTTCTGCAGAACGCGCGCAGTGGTACTTTTTCCAGCCGCCACGCTTCCGGCTATGCCGATGACGAAAGGTAGGTGCTTGGTGTGGTTATCGAAAAACGAGTTGGTGTAGCCGTGTAACTGCCGGAAGCTATCGATATGGAGTCGCAAAAGGTGGCTCAGCGGGAAATAGACTTCCTCGATTTCCTGCATCGTCAGCGGCTCATTCAGCGCATTGAGCTTGCGGATATCTTCATCGGCCAGCACATAGTTGGGATGGCCGTTGAGTGTCTTCCACGTATCGCGGGTTACATGGCGAAAGGGCGAGTATGTGATGCCGTTATCCGTTTTGACCATTCCGGTAGGGTTGGTGAAGCCGCAAAATTAATCAAAAAGTGTATTAGTCGGGCACATCATCCTGCAATTATGGTGTTAGCACGCGGTCTAGCCGAGGCCCTTCAGTATCAATTCGCCCGTGGCAGGGTTGGTGGCCAAAGGTACATCATACACATCGCAAACGCGCATCAACATCTGGATATCGGGTTCGTGGGGGTGTTTACCGAGTGGATCTCGGAAGAAGATAATGGCGTCTATTTTGCCCTCTGCGGCCATCGCGGCGATTTGTGCGTCGCCCCCTTTCGGGCCGCTCAACTTCAACTCCACTTCCAGTCCCGTTTGCCGGATATAGGACCCCGTGGTACCCGTGGCAACGAGGTTCGCCTTATCCAATACGGCGAAGTGATCTTTTACGAATGCCACCATTTCCGGCTTTTTGCCGTCGTGCGCGATCAGTGCAATTGTTTGTTGTTGCATCAGTTGATTTTAGAGTTATGATTTTCAATTAAGTCGATAAAAACCGCCAGGGGCTTTTGGGCTGTGAGTCGTCCTTTTCACTCACTAAGCGGGTTACGATCTGGTTGATCAATTCATCATTTTCGCTTACCATGCGGTCGCCGAGCGAAATCAACTTCTGGATATTGCTTGGGCTAGCCGCATCGAGCTCTTCCTGGATGCTATGCAGGTTTTTCGGTTCAACGCGGATGTAATGTTTTTCCTTGCCCACCGAGCGGTACAGCTGTTGCAGGAAAAAATCGCTACTCTCGGCAGCGCCGCTCATCATGATATCTATTAATGCCGGGCCGATGGATATGGCGCGGCTTTTCTTGAAATGTTCATAGTCGTATGCCTTGCGCGAGCGCCCGGTTCCCAGCGACAGTATCCATATATCGTTTATTTTGGTCTGGTTAAATGCCCTTGTTACTTCCACCAGCGCGCTCATGGATGGGTTGGGGGCAAAAACGCCGCCATCCAGCAGCGGATAGCGCGTACCGCTCATTGACCGTATTTCGGCTACGCTGAAATAGGTGGGGGCGGCAGAAGTGGCCCGGCATACATCACGCAGGTAGAAGTCGCGGGGGTCGCCGCGGGTAATTGCTGTTTGCTGCCTGAAAAAATGTGTTTTCCGCAGTTCAATGTTGTACGCCGTGACGATGCAGGGCTTCAATAACTCGCTCAATTTGCGTTCGCCGAAGTACGATTCGAGTACATGCTCCAACGTTGTGCTGGGGTAACGTTCGCTGAGCAGGCCAAATTTGGCGATCAACCGGCGGAAAAAGCCGGCTTTGAAGATGTCGCTGCCATGGTTCACATAAATATCCAATGCCTCCTGTGCCGAATATTTCGGGCGCAGCGGATTCTCATCGTCAGGGCATAACAGCAGGCACGTCAATATACCTCCGGTACTGGTTCCGGCAAAGAAATCAAAATGATCTACAATAGCGGCTGTGGGATCATTGCTGACCCGCTGTAACCGTCGCTCCAATGCTACCAACAGCATACCGGGTATGATACCACGGATACCGCCGCCATCAATCGAAAGGATTTTCTTCATCTCTTGTGCTTTGCCGGTAAACTTAGATAAAGTTGTTTCCAAATACAAGCTATAATTGCACGGAAAGAAAAAGTATCTGTGCATTCCCCGGGGTTTATCCGTAGTACCTATTGTAATAACCAATTTCGAGTCATACTTGGATTTATTTCAACTATTTAAATGGTAAAATGGATAATTAATCATAAATTCATGATATTTTTAATACAAAACGTAGTTTTTTGTTAATATATATCAAATATATAATGATTGAACTGATATTTTTCCCATATAAATTTATATTCACTGAAAATATTAATATTTTAATATAATTATTTCAATATTTATATTGATTTTATGAAATATTTATACACATTTGCAATAAATATTGATATTGTTGTGTATTTATAATGAATTTAACATCAAAAAACAGAGTTATGGAGACAAAAAAATCTATTTTACCATTTTTAATGCTGGTGATTGTAGCCGTTCTAGCGTTTTTATTTCCGGCATTGCCTGCCGAGACGGCGGGCGAGATCGACGGTGCGGATGTTGCGTGGATGCTTACCTCCACCGCGCTGGTATTGATCATGACCCCCGGTCTTGCCTTCTTCTATGGCGGCATGGTCAAGAAAAAGAATGTGATATCTACCATGT
>NZ_JBMQOC010000074.1:0-14881 GCF_053550995.1 Parapedobacter sp. | reverse complement strand
GGCATGTTTCGCGGATCGTATAGGATATCCCCGCCCCCAGAAAGGCCGAGAGTCGTGTATGGATTAGCGAAATCTGGCAGGCTGCCATAACAAGTGAACAGGTATTTTTCTGCATTGTACCGATCTTTGAAGGCATCAGCCAACACCGGTTTGTCGTCAGGCAGGATATCCAGATATTGATTGCATCCCGCAAGCGTGAACAAGAAGGAGCAAGTCAATAGATAGCGTAATTTTTTCATCGTCATTCTTATTTTTTTCGATTAAAAGTTGATCTGCACCCCTAAGTTAAACACTTTCTGTAGCGGGTAGGCCAAGCCATTCCCACGCATTTCGGGGTCCCACAAGTCGAAATCCGAAAGGGTGAGCAAGTTGGTCCCGCTCGCATAGATCCGGCACGAAACACCTTTCACATCGGGAAGGGAATAACCCGCTTCCACCGACTTGAGTCGGAGGTAGCCGGCGGTACGCATCCAGTAATTGCTTTTCACGAAATTGTTGTTATTGCCTATCGCGGCCCCCGCCACATCGGGCGATAACCGGGGCCATGCCGCATAAACATCCCGATTGGTTTCGGTCCACAGGCTTTCGGAAATGAAGTTCAGCATGGCTCTGTTTCCGCGCTGCCCGCCCGAGGTCACCTCCACGAAGGGAGCCATCGATTCCGCATCGAGGAAAAATGAAAAGCGGGAAGCTCCCTGCACGAATGCCGAGATGTCGAAATTCTTGTAACCGAAAGACGCTCCCAGACCATATTGGATTTCAGGGTTCGTGGGGTATCCCATCGGCACGATATCGAACTCATTGATGACGCCATCGCCGTTGATATCGCGGTACTTGATATCGCCCGCTTGGTATTCGCCGCCAGCACTGTTCACCTGCTGCATCGGCGAGTTGCTCACCTCATTATCGTCGATGAACAGGCGCTCGGCCACATATCCCCGCGACTGGCCAACCTTTTGTCCAACCACCGACCGCCATGGTGCCACGTCCGAATAGTCCAATTCGTCGTACACGGTTATCTTTGCCGTGCCATAGGTATAGTTTCCCCGGATAATGTACCACATCGAATTGGCGAACGCCTTATTGTAGTTCAGCGTCAAATCCAGCCCTCTGCCTACTGCCTCACCATAGTTCGTGCGCACGCCGGCCGTCAGCCCCACGATGGAAGGGATATCCTGGCGCACCTGCACGATATTCGTCCGGTTTTCATGGTAAACCTCGGCAATGAGGGAGAGATCGTTGTTGAACAAGCCCAGTTCAAGACCCAGGTTGGTTTTGTAAGAGACCTCCCAGGTGATGTGGGGGTTTGCATACCGCAGCATCTGTATGGTGGGCCGACTGAAGGTGGCCTCGGGGTCATTCCCGAAGAATCCAGCGTTCGGTCCATTCAAGTTGATGTTGGACGTAAAAAAGAAACGATCTTGTTGCGATACGATGACGTCGTTACCCACCAACCCATAAGTTCCCCGTATCTTCAGCAGTGGGATAGCATCTTCCAATCCCGCCCAGAATTTCTCTTTAGACAGCTGCCACCCCACGCCGATGGATGGGAAAAAACCCCAACGGAACCGGGGATCGAAACGCTCAGAACCATTGAGTCCGAAATTGAATTCGACGAAATATTTCTGGTCCAGACCATAGGTGAAACGACCGGCCAGCGCCACATTCCGTGAAGGGAGCGACGAGTCCAAATTACTGGGACTGCCATCCATTGTTTCCTTCACCGAGCCCACCAAGAGCCCCCCCACGTCATGCCGCTGATGGTACCGGCGGTTATACAGCATGGCCCCTTCGGCATAATAACGGGCTTGCACGAATTTATTTCCAGCGGTGTAATCGATGTGGTCAGAGCCGTCTTCCGGATTTAACGCCGCAAGTTCGTAAGGGAATGCCGCTCCCGGATCATGCGTTCCTTTGATGTATTGGTAGTAATATGGCTTATAACTCCGCTGGATACTGAAACCCGAATACCGGGTTACGCTACCGATGAAGCGGGCTTTCAACCCTTCGGTAAGCATACCCAAGTCCTGGTGCAACTCCAACTGGGCCAAAAAGGTGTTGTTCCGTACATCTTCATACCCCCGCATCACGTCGGCATACGGATTGATATACTGGGGTGAGCCCACGCCATAGTCGTCGCCGGTATAATTACCGAAGAGGATGCGGTCCACGTATTGCGTTGCGTCATCCGGTGCATAGTAAGCCGGAAAAAGTACCGGATTGGCCAGCAACGTCTTTCCATACGTATAGGCTCCGCCACTGCCCGATTCGCCGATGGGCCCGGAATAATCATCGAAATTCGCACTCACCCGAACCTTGGCTTCCAACGACTTCGTTAAGTTCAGGTTCACGTTCGACCGTACCGAATACTTCTTCAGATCGATGTTCGTATTGAACGGGTTGGCCCGATCGACCTGTAAAATCCCGTTGTCGTGCGAAAACGAGCCCGCCAGGTAATATTGCGCAGCATTCCCACCGCCGGTGAGGTTGATATTCGCCCGTTGGTTTAGGGAATGGTTCCGGGTGAGCATATCTTTCCAGTCGACGGCCGGATACACATACTGATTCCGGTTCGGGTCTTTGGTGAATTCGATTTTGCTCTGCGGATAGGTCAATTGCCCGTGGCGTGTCATGCTCGCCACATTGGAATATTCCATAAAAGTAATCGGATCGGCGATATCCACCTTTGCGGTGGGTGTAGAAAGCGATGTCTCGTAACGGAACGATGTTTTCACCTTACCTACCTCGCCTTCCTTGGTGGTAACCAATACCACGCCGTTGGCTCCCCTGGCACCGTATAATGCCGTTGCCGATGCATCCTTTAGAATAGAGAAGCTGGCGATATCATCCGGGTTTAACCGGGCCAGATCCCTTGATGTCACTTCGATGTTGTCGATCAAAATCAAAGGTGCCGTGAGCCCGCTACCGAAGGAGGTGACACTACGTACGAAAAACTGGGCATCTTCTTCGCCGGGAGCACCTGTCGATTGGTAGGCCACCATGCCGGCCAGTCTCCCCGCAAGGGCTGTGGTTAAGTTACTCGAGGGCGTTCTGAGATCTTTGACGTTTATCGTCGTAATCGATGAAACCACGCTTTCTTTTGCCTGCTTCCCAAATGCAACGACCACGGCCTCTTCCAGCGATTCCGTATCCTGCGACAGCCGCACGTTGATGATCCGGACGTCGCCGACGGCAATTTTCTGCGTTAAATAACCCACAGACGAGAACACGAGGGAATCGCCTTCGTTTGCCACCAACTCATACACCCCGGCGGTATCCGTCTTTGTTCCGCCTGCCGTTCCGGCTATCGAAATGCTCACGCCGGCGATGGGTGTGTCATCGAATGCGTCCGTTACTTTCCCTGTCACGGACCGTTGGATGACCGGTCGCCGCGGCTTGGCGATGACGGATATCACCCTTCCTTTCATCCCATAGGTGAGTGGCTGTCCCTGAAATACTAAGGGTAGTACCTCTTTCAAATCCTTGTTCTTTACGCGCAAGGTTACCGGCATGGCCCGCGCCAGATCCTTTTCGTTGTAGAGAAACGCATATCCGCTCTGCTTACGTAGCTGGTGCAACACAGAGACCAGCGACTGGTTGCTGACCTCGAGGTCTATTTTTTGCGCCAAGGCACCGGCGGTAGCCTGTAAGGCAAACACAACGGTTAGAACAATGGTGAGCTTCACGGCAATGAGTAAATTTAATGGGTATGGGCCAATCCCGTTGGACTTGGCTCGGAAATCTTTCTTCATTTATACATCTGTTGTGCAATGCTTGCTTAGCGGCCCGATGAGCAGCCGTCAAAATGGGCTTTCGACTCTAACCTATTTTGTCTAAGTTTGCATTGTTTGGTGATAGTTAAAAATGCTTTAGCCAGTATTATTTGAAATGGTTGCCAAGCATAGCCGGGAGTGTGCAACCACTCCTGGCTTCCTGCTTTCTACAACAATAAGGAGTATGTTATCTTTCCACGAACACCCTCCTTCCATCAATTTTGAATGTAGCGTCCACATGCATCTCTAAGGCTTGCAGTATTTCGGAGAGTCGGATGCCGCGGGGCAGTTCTCCCGATAACGCTCCGGAAACGGCCAGGCCGGTTGCGCCGACGAACTCCACGTCATACCATCGTTCGATCTGTTTGATGACCGTAGAAACACTTGCGCCCTTCAGCACGATCAAACCGTCTTTCCATGCAGTATGGGTGGAAACGTTCACTTCGTGCTTGGCGATCGATCCGGCAGCCAATATGCCCTGTTCGCCCGGCGTCAGCGACACGACTGATCCGCCGGCATCGGAGTGAAGCCGCACCGCACCTTCTACCAGCGTGGTTTTGGTTTCTTCGTTGGGGTAAGCGGAGATACCGAATGTAGTGCCGAGCACTTCCACCGTTTGGCCGTTGGTGATTACCTTGAATGGGATTTTCCTTTTATTATCACCTGTGCCCTGCAGCTGTTGCTTGACATCAAAAAAGGCTTCGCCCTCCAAGGTTACGATCCGTTCCGCGCCCGAGAACCGAGCGGGATATAGCAACGTTGATGCGGCGTTGAGCCAGACTTTCGTGCCATCCGATAAGGTAACGGAATACGTACCCCCTTTGGGGGTGGTGAGTCGCTGTTCGGCAATGGTCGACCGGTTACCGGCGTATTCCGAAACGCTGCTTCCATCGAGATACGTAACCTCCTCGCCAACGATAATCCCTTGTTGTGTTTCGCTCAAATCGATCGAGCGCCCGTCTGCAAAGGCCAACGTTGCGCGGTTGGTGCCCGGTTGCACATCGTCGCCGTACCGGCTTACCAAATGGGTATCCTCCCCTGTGCCGAGCCAATAGATACCCAACGAAAGCATAACCACGATGGCAGCCGCGTAAGGCCATATACGGCGGATGATGGGTGGGCTTGCCGGTTGCCGGCTGTTTCCAATCGCTGCGGACAACCTCATGTGCACACCATCCAGGATCGCTTTCCGTTCCGGCGAAATTACGTCATCCGTTGCGGCTTCTTCAAGTGCCTGCCTGACCAACCTGTCCAAATCGCCAGTTTCCGCATCGGCAAAGTAGTCGAGCAGCCATCGCATCTCTTCCTCGTTGCAACGACCGTCTAAAAACTTACCGAAAAGCGTACGTTTGTCGTATTGCGGTTTTCTTTCCAAAACAAAGACTTTACTAGGCTAATACGCGGATTCCCTCCAAAATCACTATCCCGAATCGGACAAACCGGAAAAAGCAATGCTAACAAACTATAAATCAGAAAGAAAATTTCCGACTACCCTAAGCAATACTGAAGGATCAGGATTGCGGTTGCGGGGATATTAAGATGCGAGCGGATCAGTTTGTTGGCCTTGGTTATGTGGTTGCTAATGGTTGCGGTGGACATATCGAGCTGCGACGCGACCTCCCGGTAGCTTTTGCCCTCGATCTTGCAGAGCGTATATACTTCCCGGCATTTCCGCGGAAGCTGCCCTAATGCATCTTGCAGGCAATCCAGCTTTCTTTGGTATAATTGATGCTCCCGTTCTTCGTCAAAAGGTTGTTCATGAGCCATCCCCACTTGAAGCAGGTGGTCGTAAACATGGCGATCTTTGGCAGCGCGGCGATAGTAATCGCTGATGAGGCGTTCGGCAATCCGGAAAAGGTAAGATTTGAACGATAACGCAGGGTCGATCCGCTCCCGATGCTCCCACACTTTCATGAATACATCCTGCAGCAATTCTTCAGAAACTTCGACAGATTTCGTCAATTTGAGCAATCGGCCGTAAATACGGTTGCCGTATCGGTGGTAAAGGCGGTCGAATGCCGTATCATCTCCTGCCTTCAACCTAGCGAGTAGTTCCGGTTCATTAGCTATTGGATCAATGGAAGGCATCATTTTGGTTTCGAATTGCATCACTTGCCTTTCGTTTAGTTAGCTAGTGCAATAATAAGAGAACTTTTCGATAATCGCGCATGTTCGTGCGTTTTTTTACGTTGTAAAGGTAGGTTCGCCGTGTAAACATAAGGTAAATTGTAGATCAATGATTTATTAACCTGAGTTCGATTACCGCGCGATGGATGCCGTAAGCATAACAATGCGTATGGCGCATTGAGAAACGGAACAATACCCGAAAAAAGCTTTCATCGATGACGGACGACAGAACACACTGTTGTGATACGTCGACATAAGGTCGTGAGGTACGGGCACAAACCTGTCTGGCGTCGCCACGATAGCATGTCGCATTACGACAGCATCACTTTCGCGCAACACAGGGATATCTTGCGCGGGTAGGAGACCAGGTCGCGACGAAACAGTATCGTCTCCCATCAACACAAGACGATGTGCAGCCGGCACAATGTTAGGTTAAGTCATAACCGTTTTGTTTCGCAGTGCTACAAGGTTGAACCTAGCCGACACAATGCAACTTGCAGCCAAGATAACATCGTCTCCCGTCGTTACAAGGTTATCTTGCGTCGGTACAACATTGTACCGACGCGGGACAACCTTGTACGGTGTGGCTACAAACCTTGACTGCGGCTGGACAAGTACGGGTAGGCTCGGCACGGTGCTGGGTTGCCCTCACATAACGTTGTGTGCACTTAGAACGATGTTGTGGCCAGGAGAAACCATCCTGTACCGGGGTGAAACCATCCTGTACCGGGGTAGGGCCGTATGATGCCGGCAGGCTTTCACAACCGTCAACTACGCTCGATGAGGCACACCGCATAGGCAACCACCCCCTCTTGCCGACCAATAAAACCCATGGTTTCATTGGTGGTGGCCTTGATCGAGATATCGTCTTCGGTGATACCAGCCGCTGCCGCGATGCGCGCCTTCATGGCGGGGATATAGGGCTTTATCTTCGGGGCTTCCAAACACAACATGGCATCTATGTTACCCAGCGACCAGCCTTTTGCTGCCAGCAATTTCATGCATTCCTGCAACAGAAGCAGACTGCTTATGCCGCGCCAGCGCTCGTCGGTGTTGGGGAAATGGTAGCCGATGTCTTCCAGATTGGCCGCACCGAGTATGGCATCGCAAATGGCATGTACCAACACGTCGGCATCCGAGTGGCCGAATGCACCGGCGTGATGTTCCAACTCCACCCCTCCCAAAATGAACGGATGCCCTCCTTTCAATTGATGCACATCAAAACCGAAACCTACTTTAATTTTCATGCTTTTGCTTTTATGCCGTTTGCTTTTATGCTGTTTGCTTTTATGCTGTTTATCTATACAAATCGCAAACAGCAAAGTGCAAATCGCAAACAGCAAACCACCAAACATAGGCAAATACGCTCAAATTCTCAAATGGTATGGATTTTGCGCGATTTAAACCGTTACGATCGGCTGAAAAGTGATTTAAGTTGCAGGTAACTCCAATAATTTACTTAATTTTGATTCTTTAGAAAAGAAACGTGTCTTTCCGATATACCAAATGAGAACAACGAATACGTATTTTACACCCCTCCTTATCTTCTTTTTCTGCAGCACCTTATTCGTTTCTTGCAAAAACAGAAGCGGGGTTTCTCCGAAAACGGGCGTGGCATATAACGACCCTTATAATGGTGGCCTACAGATCAATAGAAAAGTGAAGGAAGGACCGGGACCGGGACTGATTGTCATCGAGGGTGGCACGTTCGTGATGGGTGGTAGCCTCAACGAAGACATCACCTATGCGCACGACAACCTGAAACGCCGTGTAACGGTAGCGTCCTTTTACATGGACGAAACGGAGGTGTCGAATGCGGACTGGCTGGAATACCTGCATTGGCTCAACCAGAATTTCCCGGACGATAAAGAACTTTATTACCGAGCACTGCCAGATACGCTGGTGTGGCGCCATCCACTCTCCTATAACGAACCGTATGTAGATCTCTACCTGCGCCACCCGGCCTACCAGGATTACCCGGTTGTAGGGGTAACATGGGAACAAGCCAACGATTATTGTATTTGGCGTACCGATCGTGTAAATGAACACATCCTGCGCCAACGCGGCGCGTTGGTAGATTACAAGACCTTGGCTGAGTCGCAGGCGCAACCCGCCGATCCGTTCAATACGGACATTTACCTCAACGGCCAATACCGGGGGGAAGGGATAGATGGCGAGAAAATGCCAAAAGACAATACGCCCGGTGCGGAAGAAGATGCACGTCGGCCCGTCCGGATGGAAGACGGCGTGCTCAAACAACCTTATCGCCTCCCCACGGAAGCGGAATGGGAATACGCTGCGTTGGGTTTGGTCGGTAACACCGAATATGGCAATATCGAGAACAGCAAGATTTACCCTTGGAATGGACTGGGTGTCCGCTCGGCCAAAAGGCGCACCCAGGGACTCATGATGGCCAATTTCAAGCCTACCGGCGGTGACAATATGGGGGTGGCAGGCTACCTCAACGACGGTGGCGACATTACCGTATCCGTTACCAGCTACCTACCCAACGATTACGGCCTTTACAACATGGCAGGCAACGTAAACGAGTGGGTACGCGATGTATACCGGCAGCTGTCGTTTGAGGACTTCCAAGACTTCAACCCCTTCCGCGGGAATGTGTATATGGATAAACAGTACGAAGACGCCGAAACGGGTGTCATCGCGAAAGACAAGTACGGCCGCCCTATCCGCGTACCGGCCAAGGCACCCCGCAAACAAACTTGGGAAGAATTGCAGGCTGCGGCGGCCACACCCGACTCTGCTGCGCAGGCTGCCTTTGATTATGACGTGCGCGGCTATGACGATGAGACCAACGACGAACTCTACGGTGTTACCACATTGGTGAACGATAAATCACGTGTGTACAAAGGGGGTTCGTGGAACGACCGTGCCTATTGGCTCAACCCCGCTACCCGCCGCTACATGCAACAAGATGAATCGAATGCGATGACGGGCTTCCGCTGTGCGATGACGCTAGTGGGTTCGCCCGAGGTGAACACGCAATCCAAACCCACATTCCCGGCCAATCGCGCACGGGCACAAGGCGACAGGAAAGTGCTGGGCATCTTCTAACTGACGCAGCATTCAACAATACCACAGGAGCAAAAGAAAAGCGCCCTTTCTGTATCGAAGGGCGCTTTTCTTTTATGATGATGTAGGCTATACCAACGGATCAATCCACAGACCGCTGCGTATAGTAGATATTGAGTTTCATCTTCCATTCGGTACCGTCGGCATTGTTGATAATGGTACGCCCACCGGCATTCAATACCGGGAAATAAGGCACGGAATTATCGGAAACCGCTGCCGGAGCGATGAAGAATTCGCTGCTGTTGATCTTTCCTTGTAGGATGTCTTGGATATAGGAGGTGAGGTGGAAAACGTACCGGTTTTGGTCCTCATCCATAGAGCCGCCAAAGGCGCGCCAATTGCCATAGCGGTACCATAGACTACGGGTATCGCCGGCAAAACTGCCCCCATTGGTCCGCGAGTCGCCATCGGGCACGGGTTGCCGCTGCCCGGCGATATCTTCGCGGTACAACGTGAGCCTGGGTGCGTGGAGACCAAGCGCATCACCGGGTATATCGTTGGACGTGTATAAAACCAGTTCGGCCTTATTTATCGCGATGTTACGGTCTTTCAGCTCGTCTATATAAGGAATATGCACGCGGGTACGGAGCCCCGCCGGCGCTTGCAGGTACAACGCATCATAAGGGGCATCGGGATTATCCAACTGTGCCTGTACATCGGCTGTATACGTCCGCTTGATACTGGATGTCAATCGCCGGAAAGTGCCACTGTTTCCTTGCACCGTCGTTGGTAAGAAGGCACGGACCGTATCGATGGCTGCGTCTTCGCCTTCTTCGCCATTCGGCTGCCGGTAGGTGAGCTCGATACCGGTCTTGTTGGCCACCCCTTGGAAGGTGACCAATCCTCCCACACCCGTCATCTCGCTTTCCGCGACGCGCAGATAGAGTCCCCTGACATGGTTGTTGAAGCCTGCCTCGGTCGATAATGTCGCCGAGTCTACCGCCTCACTGAGGAGTTCCTTGAAAAATGCAGGCGAAAGTGCAATACGCAATTGGGGAATATCCTTTAACAGAGTGTCTTTATCGTCTACGTGTGTGATGATACTGACACTATCTGTCTCTTTATACGCAAAACGACCAACGGTCTTGGTGCCGATAACCTCTTCTTTCACTGCCCACTGCTTGGTAGCATACTCGCCATCGGTATAGGCCTCATCCAATTGCAGTACTTCAAGGGTGAAATTGGGGCGAAGGGTGTCTCCGAAATATTCGGTACCATAAGGTAACACCAGAATGACGGAGTCTATTTCGGCATCAAGCCGTATACGGGGCACGGTCGTAGGCCGGCCGATGGCCAAGGCCAGATCCGCTACGGTTTTACCAATAATCGGGTCGTCCAGCCAACCGAAAGTGGTTTGCGCAAAAGACGAAGACCGCGCACTGTCGTCGGCTACCGTCACCGCCTCAAGGGTGAGCGTGTCTGTCAATACACCCACCAACTCATCCCCCGGATCGACATCCAACCCGATACCCGATGGATTGGTACAAGCTCCTAAAACAAAAAGACTTATCAACATGGTTAATAAGTCTTTGGTATGATATCTCATTCGCAAAGAATTAAATTCGAAATTATGCTTCCACTGCCGTCTCAAGCTCTACACTTGAAAATTGTTCGTAAAGGTTGCAATAATTTTCGAATTCTTGGTGGTCATCTAACTCGAATACCGGAATATCGCTCTTTTTAACAATATTTAACAGTTGTTTATCCACGTCATCGCCGGTTAGTACAACACCATCGGAATAGGCTAGTGCGCCTTTGTATAAACCGGCATAATCACCATCACCGTAAGGCGCCACGTCATCAGCGGTCATATCTCCCGTACGGGCGATTTCAGAAAAATCATTCCCCAATGAAAAATCGATCTCCTCCTTGTACAGGGAATACACCACCTTGGCATCCTTAAAAGTAGGATCATCTTTATAGGCTGTTTTTATGTACGCCGGAATCAATGCACTCATCCAACCGTGGCAATGCACCACGTCAGGAGCCCAGCCTAGTTTTTTCACGGTTTCCAATGCACCTTTGCAGAAAAACACCGTCCGCTCGTTATTGTCCTCAAAAAATTTACCGCACTCGTCACAGAACACCTGCTTGCGTTGGAAATACTCCTCGTTATCCAGGAAATACACCTGCATACGCGCCGAGGGAATAGACGCAACCTTGATGATCAGCGGATTGTCGTTGTTATCCACCACAATGTTCATCCCCGACAGCCTAATGACCTCATGCAACCGGTTACGGCGCTCGTTGATATTGCCAAACCGCGGCATCAGGATCCGGATTTCATAACCCCGCTCCTGCATCGCCTGAGGCAGTTGACGGGTGATTTCTGAAATTTTACTTAATTCGAGGAAAGGCGACATCTCGTGGGTAACAAACAGAATCTTCGTTTTTGACATCTCCAATTATTTGTTTTTTATTTTATTTGCACAGTAAAATCGGTTCGCAAAGATAAGCATTTTTTGTCAACATACCAATTAGTTAACCAAGCCACCATGCATATCCGGCAAAAAATCATCATTTTTGCCAAACAAAAAAAGTACTCACTTGTTGGAAATAGCTAACACCAAAATTTCATTACGGCAGCTCCTCGAACCGCATCGCAGCAAAGGGTGCCGCATTGCCTTCGTGCCCACCATGGGAGCGCTGCATGAGGGTCACCTGGCGCTGGTTAATCAAGCCAAGCAATTGGCCGATATCGTGGTTTGCAGCATTTTCGTGAACCCCACCCAATTCAATGATCCGAAGGACCTTGAAAAGTATCCGCGGCCCATTGAGCACGATATCAGCCTATTGCAAAGCGCCCATTGCGACCTTCTCTTCCATCCTGCCGTGGACGAAATGTATGGCCTGGCGGAACGGTGGCACCTGGACCTCGGCCATCTGGAACAGGTATTGGAAGGACTGCACCGACCAGGTCATTTCCAAGGGGTTACCCAAATCCTGAAGAAACTCTTCGATGCGGTGCGACCCGATGTGGCGTGTTTCGGACAGAAAGATTTCCAACAATATAAGGTAGTTGAGCATATGGTAGACAAACTAAAGCTGCCCCTTACCCTCGCGCTGTGCCCGACCGTGCGGGAACCGGGCGGATTGGCCATGAGCTCGCGGAATGTACGGTTGACCCCCGAAGGGCGCAAACAAGCGCAGCAATTATACCGCACCTTGCAACAAACCCAGGCCGATCTGCATCGGAAAAGCATGGATGCGCTCCGCACGGATGCCATCCGGGTATTGGAAGGTAGCCCTGGCATCCAAGTGGAATATTTCGAGGTTTACCAAGCAGAAAGCTTCAAGGCCGCCGACGAAACATCTCGGAATGGACAGCTGGTGGCGCTAGCCGCCATCTGGGTGGATGGCGTCCGCCTGATCGACAATTTGCTTTTATAATCCTTCTTTCGCGATGACGCCGAAGGCGAAGCACGACCCAATAGGGAATATTTTAATTTTACGTACCTTTGTACCATGGTTATCGAGGTACTGAAATCCAAAATCCATCGGGTACGCGTTACGCAGGCCGAACTCAATTATGTGGGAAGCATTACCATTGATGAGGATTTGATGGATGCGGCAAACATCATTGCCAACGAAAAGGTGCAGATCGTGAATAACAACAACGGTGCCCGCTTCGAAACGTATGTCATCAAGGGCGAACGTGGATCCGGCGTGGTTTGCCTCAACGGCGCGGCAGCGCGGCTGGTGCAGGTGGGCGACGTGGTGATCATCATCTCGTATGCATGGATGGAGCAGAAAGAAGCGAAAGCGTATGAACCGTTATTGGTATTTCCCAATGAGAACAACCGATTAATCTAGCACAAATGTTAGATTAGTCAAACTTTATTCCTTACCTTTGTTCACGGCACCGGTTTCGGTGGATATTAATCGCTGTTGTGAAAAGGAATACGAACGACATACGGACGAGGCTCGCGCTATGCCAGGCGGTGTTGTTCTGTTTGATCGTTGCGAGCGGCACGGTCTTCATGCACAAGCACAAGACACGCGACGGGCGGATTGTCATCCATACACACCCTTATAACCTCAAGACCGACCCCGCCACCAACCCCCACCACCAGTCGGAAACGGAAATCTACTTACTGGATGCACTGTTCCAGGGCCGCTTCTTGCAAACGGACTTCAACACCTACGTGCACCCCATTATCACGCCCCTTACGGTAGCTTACCTCCCCCACCAGACAGTGGATATTCAACGGGCAGCCGTCCATCAACGCGCTTCCCGTGCCCCGCCATACTTCAACTAGCTTACATCCTTCATGTGATTATTAATGGGCAGGGGCCGTTTGGGCCGCTGTTTCATTGCATTTTCTTCTAGTTGATTTTCTTATGAACAAAAAACACCTGATTGCCAGTTTCGTACTGATGCTTACTGCCCTGCTGGGCTATACCCAATCCGTCTCATCCATCCAAGGCTCCGTCACCAACAAATCGGGCAACGCCATCCCCTGGGCAACCGTGGCCATCCCTTCGCTCCACATGGGTACCACGGCCGATAGTACAGGCCGGTTCGTGCTACCCGACGTGCCGGCAGGAAACTGGGAACTGGAAGTCAAATACGTCGGCTACCAGCCCTACACGGTACGTATCCGGACCAACGGCACGGCACCCGTACACAAAGACCTGGTACTATTCGATATGGGCACCTCGTTGGATGAGGTGGTGGTATCCGGCACCATGAAAGAGGTATCCAAACTGGATAGCCCCGTGCCGGTAGAGGTCTATACCGCCAAGTTTTTCAAGTCGAACCCGGTATCCACCGTATTCGATGCGTTGCAAAATATCAATGGCGTGCGCCCGCAGCTCAATTGCAACATCTGCAACACGGGCGACATCCACATCAATGGCCTCGAAGGCCCTTATACGATGGTGCTGATCGACGGCATGCCGATCGTCAGCGGCCTATCCACCGTGTATGGCCTGAGCGGCATCCCCCAATCGCTGATCGAGCGGGTGGAAATCGTTAAGGGCCCCGCATCCACCCTGTATGGGAGCGAAGCGGTGGGCGGCCTGATCAACATCATCACCAAAAACCCCCGTACCTCACCCACACTGGCCATAGACGCCTTCGGCACGGGCTGGGGCGAAATCAGCGCCGACCTCGCCGCGAAACTCCATGTGGGCAACCGGGTGCAGTCGCTCTTGGGCGTGAGTTATTTCAACTATCACAACCCCATCGACAATAACAACGACAATTTTACGGATGTGACACTGCAGCATCGTATTTCGCTGTTTAACAAATGGAACGTCGAACGCAACGAAGGCCGGGTCTTTTCATTTGCGGCCCGCTATGTTTATGAAGATCGATGGGGTGGCGAGATGGGATGGGCTGGCGAACACCGCGGCGGCGACGAGGTTTATGGTGAAAGTATCTACACCAGCCGGTGGGAAGCCTTTGGTACTTACCAGCTCCCTGTCAAGGAGCATATCCTGATCATGTTCAGCACGAACGGCCACAAGCAGAACAGCGTGTATGGCAATACCCCTTTCCTGGCCGACCAGTACATCGGGTTCGGCCAGTTGGTCTGGAACAAGTCGATCGGCAACCACGACGTGCTCGGCGGCCTGACCTACCGGTACACCTATTATGACGACAATACCCCTGCCACGGCCGACCATACCGACGTAGCCATCAACAGGCCCATGCACACCCGGTTACCGGGGGCGTTTATCCAAGACGAGATTTCGCTCAACGAAAACCACAAACTGCTGCTCGGTGCCCGGTACGACTATAACTCTATCCATGGCAGCATCCTTACGCCACGCATCAATTATAAATGGAATACCCCCAATGAGCAAAATATACTGCGCCTCAGCTTCGGGAATGGGTACCGCGTAGCCAACGTATTTACGGAAGACCATTCGGCACTGACGGG